>DNZD01000129.1 GCA_003504855.1 Cytophagales bacterium | reverse complement strand
AAAGAGGAAGGAAATAAAAAAATGACAGAATACTCGGCATGCATAACAATTTTATCCCTATATTCGCTATCGATTGAAACGCGAGGAAACCATAGACTATCACATCAAGGCCGCATGGCATGCGATCGCCAGGATGTATAATCAACAAGCCCTGAAGTATGGTTCGACGATGTCTGTAGGCTATGCTTTACTCAATATTCAGGGAGAGGAGGGCACTCCGGCCACTAAAATTGGCCCCAAAATGGGCCTCGAGACCCGAAGCCTTACCCGCCTTCTTAAGTCCATGGAAGAAAAAGGCCTTATCTATAGAAAGGTGGATGAGCGAGACAAGCGTTGCGTTCGCATCCACCTGACCAAGGCCGGGCGAAAAAGCAAGGAAATGGCTCGCGAAACTGTTTTGCGCTTTAATACGGCGGTAAGACAAAGTATACCCGAGGAAAAAATTCAGGTGTTTTTTGAAGTTGTTGAAGACATCAACAAAATCATTGAACGTAATGAAGCCTATGCCACTTCAGAAAATGTAGCCAATCCCACATAACACTTATTATATATAGTATGAATCGCACCATCCACAAAGTAGCCGTATTGGGTTCAGGTATTATGGGCTCGCGCATCGCCTGTCATTTTGCCAACATCGGCTGTGATGTCCTGCTGCTGGACATCGCACCCCGTGACCTGACGGACGAGGAGAAGAAAAAGGGCCTTGCACTGGATCACCCGGTGGTGAAGAACCGCATTGTCCAAAGCTCCTTTGATGCAGCACTCAAATCAAACCCGGCACCGCTCTACAACCGGAAATTCGCCAGCCGTGTCAAACTGGGGAACTTTACGGATGATATGTCCAAAATTAAGGAGTGCGATTGGACCATCGAAGTCGTTGTTGAAAACCTGGATATCAAGAAGCAGGTATATGCAGATGTTGAAAAACACCGCACGCCGGGTACACTGATAACTTCTAATACATCAGGAATTCCGATTCACCTGATGGCAGAAGGCCGCAGCGAAGATTTTCAAAAACACTTTTGTGGCACACACTTCTTCAACCCGCCACGTTACCTGAAGCTCCTTGAAATCATTCCAACGACGAAGACGGATCCTTCGGTAACAAAATTCCTCATGCACTATGGGGATCTCTTTCTTGGCAAAACAACGGTACTCTGCAAAGACACACCCGCCTTCATCGGCAATCGCGTTGGCATCTATGGCTTGCTAAAGGTCATCGACTCCATGAAAAAATTTGATCTGTCGGTGGATGAAGTGGATAAGCTGACCGGCCCCGTGATCGGCAGGCCTAAATCAGCCACATTCAGAACCTCTGATGTAGTTGGCCTGGATACGTTGGTGAAGGTGGCTAATAACCTATATGCCGGACTCGTGAATGATGAAGGTCGTGAGATGTTCAAGCTGCCGGATGTGGTTAATCAATTGGAAAAGAATAAATGGTTAGGTGATAAAACCGGACAAGGATTCTATAAGAAGACAAAGGGAGCCAAGGGAGAAACTGAAATTCTTACGCTTGAACTGAAAACACTCGAGTACAAACCAAAGACAAAAGTAAAATTTGCCACCCTTGAGACTACCAAGACCATTGATAACCTGAAGGATCGATTCAAGGTGTTGCTCGCTGGTAAGGACAAGGCAGGTGACTTTTATCGCGATGCCTTCTTTGGATTATTCCAGTATGTTACCAACCGCATTCCTGAAATCACGGACGAACTTTTCCGTATCGATGACGCTGTGTGTGGAGGATTTGGCTGGGACCTGGGTCCATTCGAGACCTGGGATGCCGTTGGCCTCGCGAAAACACTGCCCCTGATGGAAGCAGCGAACTACAAGCCCGCATCCTGGGTCTATGAAATGGTGGCAGCAGGCAACACGTCATTTTATAAAGTTGAAAAGGGTCAACGGATGTATTATGACATACCGTCCAAATCATATAAATCAATTTCAGGACGAGAGAACTTTATTATCCTTGAGAACAAGAGCGAGGGTGTCGTATGGAAAAATCCGGGAGCAAAAATCATTGACCTCGGTGATGGGGTACTTAATTTCTCCTGGCACACCAAGAGTTACACCCTCGGCAGTGAAGTGGTCGAAGGACTCAACAAGGCAGTTGATCTGGCGGAGAAGGATTACCGTGGATTGGTCGTTGGCCATCAGGGAGCCGACTTTTCTTTAGGGGCTAACCTGGGTCTTGTATTCATGTATGCCATCGAGCAGGAGTATGATGAGATTGACTTCATGATCAAGCATTTCCAGAATTCAGTGATGCGACTCCGCTATTCATCAGTGCCCGTGGTGGTTTGTCCGCAAGGTCGCACCCTCGGCGGCGGTTGTGAGATGACATTGCATGCGGATGTGGCCCAGGCAGCAGCCGAGACTTATATCGGGCTTGTGGAAGTGGGGGTTGGCCTAATTCCGGGAGGAGGAGGTACCAAGGAATTAACCAAGCGGGTAAGTGATGCGATGGAGGAAGGCGATGTTGAATTGAATGCCCTGCAAAATGCATTCATGACCATTGCAACAGCCAAAGTAGCTACATCGGCAGAAGAAGCACGCGACTTGGGATTGTTGAAGAAAGTCGATCGCATTTCCATGAATAAGGATCGTCAGATCGCCGATGCGAAACAGACGGTGATTGAACTGGCCCTGGCCGGATATACCATGCCACAACAAGCGAAAAACATCAAGGTCCAGGGTCGCACCGGACAGGCATTGTTTCTCGCCGGCCTGCAAGGTATGTTGATGGGCCGCTATATTTCTGAACATGATGCGAAGGTGGCCAAATGGATTGCCAACATCATGTGCGGAGGTGATCTTACTTCACCACAGGAAGTATCAGAACAATATCTGCTCGATCTCGAGCGCGAAGCGTTCTTGTCACTGACCGGTGAAAAGAAAACACTGGAGCGTATTCAGGCAATCTTAACTGGCGGCAAGCCGCTCAGAAACTAATCCCCAACCAAGAACAACAACACTATGGATGCATATATCGTAGCTGGTTTTCGTACCGCAGTAGGTAAGGCCAAGAAAGGTGGATTCAGATTTGTTCGCCCGGATGACCTGGCATCAGATGTTATCAAACACCTGGTGAAATCGATACCCGGACTTGACAACAAAATGGTCGATGACCTGATTGTGGGTAACGCAGTGCCCGAGGCGGAACAAGGCATGCAGATGGGCCGCATGATTTCGCTATTAGCCCTGGGTATTGATGCCCCCGGAATGGTCATCAACCGGTATTGTGGTTCGGGCGTTGAGGCCATTGCCATTGCAAGCGCGCGGATTCACGCGGGCCAAGCCGATGTAATTATCGCTGGCGGAACCGAATCCATGTCATTAGTGCCTGTCATGGGGTTCAAAACGGCATTGAATTATACCATTGCCAAAGAGAATCCCACGTACTACACAAGTATGGGCCTCACGGCGGAAGAGGTTTCAAAGCAGTACAAGATTTCAAGGGAGGAACAAGATCAATTCTCCTATGAATCACACAAGAAGGCAGCTGCTGCGTGGCAGGAAGGTAAATTCAAGGGAGAAATTGTTCCCATCACTGTGAAAGAAGTTTATGTGGATGAGAACATGAAGAAGAAAACCCGGGAATATGTAGTGGAGAAGGATGAAGGCATTCGTGCCGACACCACAGTAGAGGGTTTGGCTAAGCTCAAGCCCGTGTTTGCTCTCGGAGGAACGGTTACAGCGGGCAATGCCTCACAAACCTCTGATGGCGCAGCGTTTGTTGCCGTAATGAGTGAGCGCATGGTAAAGCAGTTAAACCTGAAACCCATTGCGCGCATGGTAAGCTACAGCGTAGCGGGAGTTGATCCGCGCATCATGGGTATCGGTCCGGTGGCTGCCATACCCAAAGCACTCAAAGTGGCGGGCATGAAACTACAAGACATCGACCTGATTGAATTGAATGAAGCTTTTGCTGCACAGTCATTGGCAGTAGTGAAAGAATTGAACATTGATCGTAACAAACTCAATGTTAATGGCGGCGCCATTGCCGTGGGCCATCCCCTGGGATCAAGTGGTGCCCGGTTGTCGGTGCAGTTGTTCAATGAGCTTCGCCGGCAGAAGAAGAAATATGGTATGGTCACAGCCTGCGTAGGTGGCGGACAAGGCGTGGCCGGTATTTATGAATTACTCTGAGTCAACTAACAGCATTTAATAAACATCAATATTATGGTAACGACGGCATCTACCAAAAAGGCAATTAAGGGAGGAGAATTCCTGATTCGTGAAACAACAGCTCAGGAAGTATTTATTCCGGAGGAGTTTAATGAGGAGCAGCGAATGATTGTACAGACCTGCCGCGATTTTCTCAAGCAGGAGGTATATCCATTATTGAATGAGATCGATTCTCAAAAAGACCCAAAACTGATGCCGGCACTGCTGGACAAAGCCGGGGAGCTGGGCCTGCTCGGTACGTCCGTTCCCCAGGAGCTTGGCGGCTTTGGTATGGACTTTAATACCACCATGCTCGTGGCTGAAACCCTTGGAGCGGGCTATTCATTTGCCGTTGCCATTTCGGCGCACACGGGTATTGGCACGTTGCCCATTCTGTATTATGGAAATGACGCACAAAAGAAAAAGTACATCCCCAACCTGGCATCCGGGAAATGGAAAGCCTCTTATTGTTTGACAGAACCCGATTCAGGATCAGATGCCAATAGTGGAAAGACCAAAGCCACGTTAACGCCTGATGGGAAGCATTACGTGATCAATGGCCAGAAGATGTGGATCACCAATGGCGGATTTGCAGACATCTTTGTGGTCTTTGCGAAAATTGACAATGACAAAAACCTGAGCGCCTTCATTGTAGAGAAATCCTTTGGCGGAATAACCATGAATGAGGAGGAGAAAAAGATGGGCATCAAAGGATCTTCAACACGTCAGATCTTTTTCAATGATTGCAAGGTGCCGGTGGAAAACCTGCTGAGTGAGCGTGAAAATGGCTTTAAGATAGCTGTCAACATCCTGAATATTGGCCGGATCAAACTTGGTGTGGCCGCTGTCGGAGGAAGCAAAATGTCTGTATCGGCTGCGACCCGCTATGCCAAAGAGCGCAAGCAATTTGGAACACCAATTGCCAACTTTGGCGCGATCAAACATAAGATCGCAGAAGTTTCCACAAGAATTTTCGCAAGCGAATCTGCTCACTATCGGGCATCTCAGAACATTGAAGATGCGTATCATGCATTTGTGGCCGCGGGCATGGACTCGGCACAGGCACGATTGAAGTCCCTGGAAGAATTTGCGATCGAGTGCGCGATTCTGAAGGTGCACGGATCTGAAGTCCTCGACTTTGCGGTAGATGAAGGCGTCCAGATTTATGGCGGCATGGGATTCTCTGCTGAAGGTCCTATGGACCGCGCTTACCGCGATGCACGCATCAACCGGATTTTTGAGGGCACCAATGAAATCAACAGACTCCTCACCATTGATATGTTGTTGAAGCGGGCCATGAAGGGAACCCTCGATCTGATGACACCAGCCATGGCTGTTCAGAAGGAATTAATGGCCATACCGGATTTTGGTGCGAGTGATGATTCGGCCGTATTTGCCAAAGAGAAGAAAGCGCTGGCTAACCTCAAAAAAGCCGGGTTGATGGTGTCGGGTGCTGCTGTGCAGAAGTATATGATGAAACTGAGTGATGAGCAGGAAGTTCTCATGAACCTGGCTGACATGCTCATTGAAGGATATGTGGCGGAGTCCTGCCTGCTTCGCGTGGAAAAGATGATCTCCATCCGCGGCGAAAAAGCATGCGCGCTGGAAAAAGACATGGCCATGATCTATCTGCACAGCGCCATGGAAAAAGCCTCCTGGGCCGGAAAGCAAGCGATATACGCTTTTGCGGAGGGTGATGAATTGCGGTTGATGCTACTCGGACTGAAACGGTTTACCAAGATTGAACCGTTTAACCTGAAGGAAGCTCGCCGCCGTGTAGCCAACTACGTCATCGAAAAAGGCGAATATCCATTCTAACGGATTCCAAGAATCTTGCAGAGCCGGGCATACACCCGGCTTTTTTATTGCTTTTTTCCAAGTCCGCCTGCAAAAAACCAGCAGGCCATATACATTAGCGCCATAGTTTAACAAAAAAGTTAAATAAAGTGGCTAACAAAAAGAGCGACGAGACCACTGAAATGGCCATTTTGACGGCTGCTCGCAAGGTTTTTACACATCGGGGCTTCGCGGCAACGCGTATGGAAGACATTGCTACTGAGGCAGGCATCAACCGCGCCTTATTGCATTATTACTTCCGGAGCAAGGAAAAAATGTTTGACATCATATTTGAACAACGGATTTCAGAGTTCTTCACCGGCCTTATATCAATACTATCGTCAGACCTGGCACTGCCCGATAAGATCCGTGCCATTGTAGAGCATGATATTGAGACCATCTCCCAGCAACAGGACCTTCCGATGTTCATCCTCCAGGAATTGTCACAAAATCCTCAGCGGCTTATTGACTACGCAGAAAAAGCAGGAGCACACCCCGCGCAAATGCTAAAAATCATTGCTGCGCAGGTGAAGAACGAAGTGGCCGCAGGTCGTATTCGTCCGATTGATCCTGGTCAATTGCTCATTAACATCATGTCGTTGTCATTGTACCCCTTTATTGCCAAACCAATGGTAAAGGCGGTTCAAAGCCTGGATGATGCTGGCTTTGATCGCATGATGAAAAGACGCAAAAAAGAAGTTGCTGATTTTGTTTTATCAGCTATAACCATATCACCACGATGAGAAAGTTTTTCATGTATTGCGGCCTGATGTTGATGGTTATTCAACTTCCCGCACAAACAGCACCTGGCTTAACCCTGGAACAATGCTATGATTTGGCGAGAAAGAATTATCCGCTCATCCGGCAAAAGGAATTGCTGGTGCGGAGCATGGAGTACACTATCGCCAATGCCAATACTGCCTATTTGCCGCAGGTGTCCATCTATGGTCAGGCCACGTACCAGTCGGATGTGACACGCATACCCGGCCCTTCTCCATTTGAGCCGCTCTCGAAGGATCAGTATAAAGTTTATGCCGAGCTCACACAAACGATCTACGATGGAGGTACAACCAAAGGTCAGACTTCGGTTCAACAGGCGAATACCCTGGTGGAACAACAGAAGACTGAAGTTGAACTCTATAAGGTGAAAGACCGTATCAATCAGCTGTTTTTTGGCATACTGCTGACGGAAGCACAGCTGAACCAAATTGCGTTGTTACACGATGACCTGACAAACTCCCTCATGAAGATGGAGTCGGCCATAAAGAATGGTACCGCATTCAGAACCAATGCGGACATCCTGCAGGCTGAAATTTTCAAAGCGGATCAGCGCACGATCGAAATGAAGGCTGCGCGAAAGGGGTATCTGGAGATGCTGTCGCAGTTTATTAACATGCCTTTGGCTGAGGACACGAAGCTTGAAAGGCCCGTTCTGCTATCTGCCGAAACCAATGAAGTGAAGCGGCCCGAACTACAGCTGTTTAAGTTTCAGCAGGAGCTTCTCCAAACTCAATACCAGGCCAATCAAACCAGGAACATGCCGCGGTTGGGATTTTTTGTACAGGGTGGCTACGGACGACCGGGCCTTAACGTATTGAAGAATCAATTCGACACCTATTACCTGGGCGGCTTACGACTCAGCTGGGCCCTTTCCGGATTTTATAATTCCCGTCGTGATCGTGAATTGCTGGATGTCAACCACCAACTGGTGGGCACGCAAACCGACTTGTTTTTGTTCAATACGAACCTGGCGTTGCGCCAACAAAACCAGGAAGTTACCAAGCTCAGAGACCTGATTGTGGTGGATTCAAAAATTATTGACCTGAGAGCGCGAATCAAAACAACCGCCAAAGCCCAGCATGAAAACGGTGTCATTTCAACCAATGACTTGTTGCGGGAAATTAATGCGGAGGATACCGCACGACAGAATTTACTGCTTCATGAAATTCAATTGATGCTCGCTCAGTTTAACTATCAATCAACAACCGGTAATTAAAAACCAATTCTTATGCAGTTCCGAATTCTCTTATTCCTCGTCGTGGTATCCGTAGCCGTTTCCTGCGGTCCGTCTGCCAATGATGCTGATGCCACGGGTAACTTTGAGGCAGAAGAAGTTGTGGTTTCCGCTGAGGCCAACGGCAAGCTCCTGAGGCTGACGCTGGAGGAAGGCACCGAGCTCAAGGCCGGTCAGGTGGTTGGGTTTGTTGACACGACCCAATTGTATCTGCGAAAAAAACAACTATTGTATTCAGTTCAGGCCGTCATGGCCAGACAACCGGATGCGTCATCACAATTGGCTACGATAGAGAAGCAATTAGAGACGGCCAAATTTGAAAAGAAGCGGGTGGAAAGCCTGTTGAAAGATGATGCGGCCACACGAAAACAACTTGATGATCTGGATGCTCAGGTTGAACTTCTGCAGAAGCAATATGCCTCCATGAAGACTTCGCTTCAGATCACCAGCCGATCCCTGGTGAGTGAAACCTTGCCGCTCAAGGCGCAACTCGAGCAGACCGAGGATCAAATCAAAAAGTCTGTGATAACAAGTCCGATGGATGGCCTGGTGCTTGCGAAATATGCAGAAGAAAATGAAATGACAGCAACGGGTAAGCCCATCTTTAAAATGGCTAATCTGCAGTCTTTGATTCTCAGGGCTTATGTTGCAGGAAACCAACTAACCTCTTTTAAACTCGGACAGACCTTGCAAGTGCGGGTAGATGATAACCAGGGCGGATACAAAACGTATGAAGGCGTGGTAGCCTGGGTTTCTGATCGGGCCGAATTCACGCCCAAAACCATCCAGACCAAAGAGGAACGGGCGAACCTGGTCTATGCCATCAAGGTGACCGTGAAGAATGACGGATTCCTGAAGATTGGAATGTACGGTGAAGTGGTTTTAAAATAGATTCATGCATTCGTCGGTCGTCATATCGGATGTTCATAAAACCTTCAAGTCAGGAAAAACGGAGGTAAAGGCACTTCAGGCTATTTCATTGGAGGTGAAACCCGGTGAACTCTTTGGACTGATTGGCCCGGACGGCGCCGGAAAGACCACGTTGTTCCGCATCCTCACCACCTTAATGATACCGACGAGCGGGACCGCCACAGTGGATGGTTTCGATGTAGTGAAAGATTTCAAAAGCATTCGACAGCGGGTTGGTTATATGCCGGGTAAGTTTTCCTTGTACCAGGATCTTTCTGTTGAGGAGAACCTTGCGTTTTTTGCCACACTATTTAATACCTCACTGGAAGAGAACTACGACCTTGTCAAAAGCATCTATCAGCAGATTGAACCGTTCAGGAAGCGAAGGGCAGGAGCACTTTCCGGTGGGATGAAGCAAAAGCTGGCGCTCAGCTGTGCCCTCATACACCGACCATCAGTATTGTTTCTCGATGAACCAACCACGGGCGTCGATGCCGTATCTCGCAAGGAATTCTGGGAATTGCTTCACCAACTGCAACAACACGGCATTACCATTGTGGTATCAACACCGTACATGGATGAGGCCGGATTGTGTGAGCGTGTAGCGTTGATTCAGGAGGGCAGGATACTCCAAATCGATACGCCAAAAGCCATCACTTCGGGCTTTCGCAAACCGCTCTGGTCGGTGCGTGCCGAAGGGATGTATCAATTGATGCTGGACATCCGAAAAATACCCGAAGTCGAAAGTTGTTATCCCTTTGGGCAGGAGCACCATGTGGTATTTCGCCAAACACTCAACGAAGATGAGGCAAAGCGGTTGATCCAACCCGTTGCTGCATCCAACCTGGAAGTAAAGCGAATTGATGCCACCATTGAAGATTGTTTTATGGATTTGATGCACGTATGAGCCACGAAGCCGCGATATCGGTTCAGGATCTGACCAAACGGTTTGGATCATTCACGGCGGTGAATGCCATTTCGTTTGAAGTAAAACGTGGAGAAATTTTTGGATTTCTGGGGGCCAATGGGGCCGGTAAAACTACTGCCATGCGGATGCTCTGTGGTCTGTCATTTCCTACCAGTGGCAAGGCTAGCGTTGCGGGATATGATCTGTTTCGCGAGCCCGAGCAAATCAAAAAGAATATCGGATACATGAGTCAAAAATTCTCACTGTATGAAGACCTGACTGTCCGTGAGAATATTCGCTTTTACGGCGGGATTTATGGATTGAATGACAAGAGCATCAAAAGTAAGACCGATGAAATGGTACAGGCCCTCCATTTGGAAAGTCAGGTGGATAAATTGGTGAAGGCACTGCCACTCGGCTGGAAGCAGAAGTTATCTTTTTCAGTGTCGATGTTACATGAACCCCGGATTGTTTTTCTCGATGAGCCAACGGGTGGCGTAGACCCCGTAACGCGAAGAGAGTTCTGGACAATGATCTACGAGGCAGCGCACCGCGGCACCACCGTGTTTGTTACAACACACTACATGGACGAAGCCGAATACTGTGACCGGGTTTCGATCATGGTGGATGGAAGAATCGATGCGTTGGGCACCCCTGCAGCATTGAAAACGCAGTTTGATGCGCCCAGTATGGAGCAGGTATTTATTCAGTTGGCGCGCAAGGCTAAACGATCGGACAATTAAGGCATGAGGCAATTCGTCTTTTTCATCCGGAAGGAATTTTATCACCTGTTGCGCGATCCACGCACGATGATCATTCTGTTCGGTATGCCCCTGATGCAAATCCTCATCTTTGGTTTTGCCCTGACGAACGAAGTGAAGAATTCAAGAATTGCCATTCTCGATAATGCAAAAGACCCCGCCACACAGTCCATCATTCAACAACTCGAGGCCAGTCGTTACTTTGATATAGTCCAGGTCTTATCGGGAAATTCGGAATTGGAACCAGCTTTTCAGGAAGGAAAGATCAAACTAGCTGTTGTATTTCCGGCTGGATTCCAAAAATCGCTCGGGCACGAGAATGCGGCTCCCATCCAGATTATCGCTGATGCCACTGATCCGAATGTGGCCAATACCCTCACCAACTACGCGTCAAGTATTATCTATGATTACCAGGCCAGCATCATGGATCATGCAGCCGTACCGATGACCATCAAGACAGAAATGCGGATGCTGTACAATCCTCAGCTCAAGGGCTCGTACAATTTTGTGCCTGGTGTAATGGCCATGGTGCTGATGCTGGTTTGTGCCATGATGACGTCAATTTCGATTGTGCGTGAAAAGGAATTGGGCACGATGGAAATCATTCTGGTTTCGCCGATAGTTCCCATTCGTGTGATTATTGCCAAAATGGTGCCCTATTTCCTTTTATCGGCCGTAAACATTGCGAGTATCCTGCTGCTGAGTGTCTTTGTGCTGGATGTCCCTATTCAGGGCAACCTGGTATTGCTCGTCGGAGAATGTTTGCTGTTTACCATAACCGTGCTCGCCCTCGGTCTGCTGATTTCATCCATCGCCGACTCCCAGCAGGTGGCGATGTTGATATCCCTCATGGGGCTTTTTCTCCCCACCATTATGTTGAGCGGATTTATGTTCCCGGTTGAGAATATGCCGATACCGCTGCAGGTTATTTCCAACATCGTGCCGGCCAAGTGGTTTTATTATATCGTGAAAAATGTGATGATTAAAGGACTGACTTTCTCTTACATCTGGAAGGAAACGCTGATCCTGGTTGGAATGACCATATTCTTCATGGTAGTAAGCATCAGGAAATTTAAGATTCGATTGGAATGAGGGCGCTTCGCATCTTATTGGAAAAGGAATTCCGGCAGATTTTCAGAAACCCGGCCATTCTTCGCATGATCTTCATGATGCCGGCGGTTCAGCTGCTGATCATGCCGTTGGCGGCTGACTATGAGGTAAAGAACATCAAATTATGTGTAGTGGATTATGATCACTCCACGTATTCGCAACGCTTGGTGAACAAGATCACGGCAACCAAATATTTTTCCCTGGTAGACTATTCGGATTCCTACCCGGAGGCACTTCGCTATGTTGAGCGCGATGAAGCAGACCTGGTGTTGCAGATTCCGGTGGGATTCGAAAAACAACTCGTCAAAGAAGATAAGAGTACGATGTTTATGGCGCTCAATGCCATCAATGGAGTGAAAGCAAATCTTGGCGGTGCCTATTTACAGCGCATCATTGGGGAGTTTAATCAGGATGTAAGAACGGAATGGATTCAAGTCCCGCGCTTTACGCCGCAACCAACCGTGCAGATAAGTTCGCGCAACTGGTTTAATCCCCTGCTCAACTACCAGATGTTTATGGTGCCTGGGATTTTGGTGATCCTCGTGACGATGGTGGGTGCATTTCTCTCAGCCCTGAACATTGTCAAGGAGAAGGAAATTGGAACTATTGAGCAAATCAATGTTACCCCCATCCGCAAATACCAATTCGTGTTGGGCAAGTTGATTCCTTTTTGGGTGCTTGGCCTGATGACGCTTACTATCGGCATGCTCATTTCCTGGATTGCATACGGCATCGTGCCAGCGGGTAGTTTTGTTTCGATCTATGTATTCGCCATGGTTTATCTGCTTGCCGTGCTTGGCCTTGGCTTGCTGGTTTCTACATTGGCAAACACCCAACAGCAAGCGATGTTGTTGTCCTTTTTCATGATGATGATTTTCATACTGTTGGGCGGACTGTACACCTCTATAGATAGCATGCCTATATGGGCGCAATGGTTTACCAAAATCAATCCAGTGTCCTACTTTATCGAGGTTATGCGGATGGTGGTGCTTAAGGGCAGCAGCCTTTATGACATCCGGTACCACCTCCTGACGGTGTTTTGCTTTGGTGTGGTGCTGAATGGATTTGCGGTCTGGAATTACAAAAAGCGGAGCTAAGTCACTGTACGCTTTTATGAGCAAGTGTTCATTTTTCAACACCATGTTCACTATGTCGCGGCTGAAATAGTGCCCCAGTAAGCCGGAAATGCTGTTTTTGAATATTTCCGTAAATCTGAATGATTATTGCGGCACTGTGGCAAAACACCTCTTTATGTCCGCACGCACCAGCTCCTCCTCACAAGTATTGTTGATCATCCTGCTCGTGATCACGTTCCCTTTGTGGTTTTCGATTGGCGCCATGGTATTTGGCATTCTGGCCGGAGTTGCTGGTGCCTTGATTGGCGTAATCGGCGGCCTATTTGGCATGATGGTGGGCTTGATCGCCCTTCCTTTTAAAATTCTTTTTGGGTGGGGTCATTCCGGTTGGGGATTTTTTTGGTCACCGGCCTTCTTTATCAGCCTGGTGATTCTGCTGGTTTGGATGGCAGGCAGAAACCGAAAGTGATCAATATAACTTCGCGTCCGTTTTAAATCCCAGCACGTGATTGCGAAGGGCATCTAACCAGTTTTCGTCGGCGTCCCATTTGTTGCCGAGAAATACATTGCCATTATCGATATGCCTGAAATAGAATTTATATACTTCGGTTTGGGCAGGAATGGTTTTCAGTTGTAGTTGTCCACCGGGGAATGTGATCGAAGCATAAGCCGTCTCCCGGTGATTCATGTCATATCCCAGCACCTGACGTGCGGCAACACCCCGGGTGCGGACAAAGCAAAGGATGTATGCACAGCCGCTGCGGCGAAGTTCCTTTTCATCAGTGCCGGGATCGGTGAGTTTGTATTTAAGTGGATAATTATCCTGAAAGAACTGCGCCAGTTGCTTATCCATCTCTTCATTGCCGAACCTAGGCACCGCCAACTGATCCACTTTTAAATCATAAGCATACAATTCCTTGCGATTACCAAGTATTGGATTCACCAGGATATCCGTCTCCGGTGAGTCGCTGATCAGAAAATTTTTCTTTTTCTGACTCCGCCAGGTATCCTGAAAAACGTTGCGCAACAATTCTGTCAGTTTAGGTTGTTGTACACGCCATACAGTACCTGCATCTACCAGACTTGTTTTTTGATTGAATAAGGCAGCGCGAAGGGCATACGAGTCAATCCCTTTATCGAGGAATACAATGTGCCGGATCTGGCGGCTGATAAAATACTCGGTATAAGCCCTTACAACATCTTTGCCAGCAGTTACCACATCTTGCTCAAAGTAGGCGACAGCATCGATGCCGATTTGCTGAAATGCTTGTTGTGTTTGATTGAGTTCATCCGGTGTCATGGCCGGATCATAGAGCACTACTGATCTGGTGGCAAGGAAGTCAACAGGCACCACTTCGGTGAACGCCTGACTTTGGGCCAGTGAAGAGCGGATCAGGGCAAGAAGAAGTATGAAAGTGAGGAGGCGGGGTGTCATTGGAACTTCAACGAAAGATACGGCAGGCTATTTTATGACACATCAATTTAACTCAGCAACCAATAAAAACGCCATGGTCTTCTTCGCGCACCGGGTATGTCATCAGGTCATCCGAGCGCTGGGCACATTCCCGCCCGGTGGTCACCTGAAATTGGTATCCATGCCAGGGACAGACCACTTCATTCAGGTGATTGAGCCATCCTTTGCTTAGCGATTCACCGTTGTGTGAGCATCGGTCATCAATGGCGAACCATCCCGTGTCTAATCGCAACAAGCAGATTCGTCGTTGCCCCAGCAACACGAGCTGAGGAATTCGCAAGGCTACACGTTGTCGGGCCTCCTCCGGACTGTCAAATAGTTTGATCCACTCCATGCAAGAGTTTCGAAGTTACTGAATTTGATTTTCCGCCAAAGGCTGCCCACATTTCATTTTGAGCGTGTATCTTCCTCACAAATTCAATACCCATGAAACGCACCCTTATCCTCGCGGGCCTG
>DNZD01000017.1 GCA_003504855.1 Cytophagales bacterium | reverse complement strand
ACGGGCAATCCGGGCTGGTGAAAATAATCACTACGCCGGTGCAGGCCAGACATTCGGAAAGCAAAACGGTTTGGCCATCGCTTTTGCGAACCAGCGAAGCGTCGGGAATTTCCTGCCCTTTAGCTATTAAGGCAGCCAGCAGGAACACTATACAAAGTAAAAATTTGTTCATGCGCGTTTTGTGTTTGTATATACCCAAACGAAATCCGGGGTAACTTCATATTTTAAGTTGACCTGCTGTGAAGCTTTACCTTGCTGGATGCTGCCGGCGAGGTTACCCTGGTTGCCCATAAGAAAAGGTTCAACCTTCAGGTGCTCGCTAAACAACAGGCTCCGTTGGCCATAGAGCTTATACAGGGCTTCTTTAGCACACCAATAAATGCACAATTTGGTCAGGTTGTTGGCGGCGTCTTCCGTTTCCACCTGAGAAAACATCCGCGGTGCGATGGTGCGGAGTTTTTCCTTGGGTTGCTCCAGGTCAATGCCCACAGACTGATGCGGATCAATTTGCACTGCCACGTAAGGAAATGAGTGGGTGAGTGCCACCTGGTGCGGTAGTCCTTTCAGGAATGGTTTGCCAAATTCATCTTTCCGGAGTCCTGTATATTCAAGACCGATATCCTGCACCAATTGGGCAATAAGTGCCCTCGCCGCAAGCCATTCCAGCCGCTTGGGTGGGTGAATAATATCTTCAGGACAGCTCTCCAAGGCAAAGAATGCCAGTTGTTCTTCCGGCTCTTCAATTCGCCACAGTGCGACTGCGCTATCTATTCCCAGCCAAACGGTTTTTATCAGCGGCATTTGGTTATTGCGTTGGGGAGGATCAATTTTAGGCAAAGATACACAAAGCGATTGCGGCGATGAGCATAGCAGTAACCCGTCTTCATACATACCAGGGACACCGGGACAGCGTTTATACTTTAACGCCCGGTCCGTTGCCGCATGTATTTTTCTCTGCGGGTGGTGACGGGTTGGTGGTTCGGTGGAATATGCAGCAGCCGGATGAAGGCGAACTGGTCGCTCAACTACCACATTCCATTTATGCATTGACCTACTGGCCCGAGAAGCAGTACCTGATTGCCGGCCACAACACTGAAGGTATCCATGTAATTGCCACGACAGATCGCAAGGAAGTGGCATCGCTGAAGTTGGGATCGACTTCTATTTTTGATATACGTGTGATCGGTGGCTATGCCTGGATTGCAGGTGGAGATGGCTGTGTCACCATTGTGAATTTGTCTTCGATGACGGTGGTTCAAAGACTGGAGTTGTCCACCAGGAGTGCGCGAGCCATAGCCCTTCATCCTTCCGGCGACACGGTGGCGGTAGGATACAGTGATCACGCCATCCGTGTATTTGACTGCAAGAGTTTCAGGCAATTGGCCGGGTGGACGGGCCATACGAATTCTGTCTTTACCCTCGCATACACCCGGGATGGCCGCTTTTTATTAAGTGCGGGCCGCGATGCTCACCTGAAGGCCTGGGATGTGGAGGATGGATATCGCCAACACGGTGATGTGGTGGCACATCTCTTTGCCATCAATAACCTCGATTTTAGTCCGGATGGCAAACATTTTGTAACTTGCAGCCTGGATAAGTCGATCAAGGTTTGGCGCACGGCCGACCTGACCCTCCTGAAAGTAATAGACAAAGCCCGTCATGCGGGCCATGGTACATCGGTCAACCGGGTACTTTGGACTACGTATAAGGATCAGGTACTCAGTGCCAGCGACGATCGAACTATATCCAGTTGGGACGTAATTTTTTAAACTAACGATTAACACGCTACGTCATGAAAGTAACACCGCTCGAAATCCGTCAAAAGACTTTTGAACGCACCTTGCGTGGCTACGACAAGGATGAAGTCAATGCGTTTCTGCTATCCCTGTCACAGGAATGGGAGCGCATGAATGATGAGGTCAAGGAGTCGCGCATGAAACTGGATGCTGCCGAGCGTGAAGTGGCCAAGTTGCGCGAAGTAGAGTCTTCGTTATACAAGACGTTGAAAACAGCGGAAGATACCGGTGCCAACGTGGTTGATCAGGCACGTAAGGCAGCCGAATTGCATTTACGTGAAGCACAAATCAGTGCAGATGCACTTCTCAATGAGGCCAAAGGCAGGGCTAAAAATGTCATTGAAGAGGCAGACGACACGTCACGCCAGTTGCTGGGTGAAATGGAAGATAAACTGAAAGAACTGGTATCTCAATACAAGAACCTCGAATCACAACGCAACAACCTGGTCGACGATCTTCGCCGCCTGGCCAATGAAACGCTTGACCGGGCCGAACGCGCGCGCACAACGGCACGCGACTTCAATGCCGACGAGCACCTCACCTTTGCACGCCGCGAGGTAAAGAAAGCTAACGTGCCGGCAGAGAATACCCCCAGGAAACTGCGAACAGAGATGCCCACGCCGGTGGTACCTAAAACACCGATGGCTCAGGAGCCGTTGCGCTCATTCTTCGATGAAGTGGCATGACTGGAAAAGTAGTTCTTGAAGGACTGGAGTTTCACGCCTACCATGGGGTGTATGCCCATGAGCGATCATCCGGAAATAAATTTGAGGTGGACGTTGAAGTAGAAACTCGCTTTACCGATTCCGCCTTTCAGGATGACCTCACCGGAACGATCAACTACGAGGATGTGTACGATGTAATCAAAGTGGAGATGGCCAAACCATCCAAGTTACTGGAACGGGTTGGGCACCTGATTGCAGAAAAAATACTGGAACGTTTTCAGGAGGCAATTTCTGTTCAGATCACCATTGCTAAATTCAATCCTCCCATCGGTGGTGTGTGTCGCAAGGCGTCCATCACCATCCGGCGAAGTCGTTGATGCTGTCAGCCAGACACGCTGGATTCCAGAAATACAAAACCCCGCCCGTCTTCGCGATCTTGAAAATCAACTGTTTTGCCAATCACATAGAGGGTATGGCGTTTGTCTACGTGACATAATATTCCCGTTTGTGTGTACGACAAATCGGTTCCCCGGGCCTTATCAAACCCCAGCATCAGTTGATGACCCCCGCAACCTGAGCCGCCCCGTATTCCAATGCGAAGACCATAATCAGCGGGGATATTTTTGGTTTGCATGATATGCTTTACCTCTTCGGCTGCCCGTGCGGTAAGGGATACAGGTTGGAGGTTATCAAACATGATGAGATTTACGGGTGGTGGTATACCTGGCAATTCATGGCCATCGTTATTGGTGACCGGATAACAATCAAAATTACCTAAATTTTAACACCTTTACGGTACGAAACTATACTATGGAAGCCATTATTGAATTCGGAAAAATCCTGCTGCCTGCCTCACTGGTACTCTACGCAGTGTACCTGACCGTGCGCTCCTTTATTCACCGGGAACTGGAATCAAAACGAATGGAGATCCGGGCAAGGTCCATTGAGACCATATTGCCTAACCGGCTTCAGGCGTATGAAAGAATGTGCCTTTTTCTGGAACGCATCTCACCTCCGAATTTACTGCTCCGATTGAATAATCCGGGATATACGGCACGCGAGTTCCACAAAGTGCTGCTGGATGAAATCAGAAACGAATACAACCACAATGTGTCCCAACAGATATACATGAGCGACGAAGTGTGGAACATGATCCGGAATGCCAAAGAAGACCTGACGATCCTGATCAACGAGGCATCCGCCGGACTCGAAGGAGAAGCCACCGCGCTCGATCTGTCGCGACGTATCTTTGAGTTGACCCTGGAGAAAAAAGTGGAGCCCATCAGCCACGCCCTCGTTGAACTGAAGAAAGAAATCCAGCAAACCTTCTGATGAGAACCGCCATTGTTGCAGGATGTACCGGCTTGATCGGTGCTCAACTGGTTGAACTTTTGTTGGCACACCCGGAATACCAGTCGGTGCTGACTATTTCACGAAGACCACTCTCCATCAAAAACAACAAACTGGAGCAACGGGTAATGGAGTTGGACAGTCTGGATGCCCTCGATCAGATTCCGTCTGGTGCCGACGTTTTTTGCTGTCTGGGTACCACCATCAAGCAGGCTGGTTCAGAGGCAGCGTTTAGAAAAGTCGATTTTGAATATCCCCTCGCACTTGCGCATGCCACCCATGCCCATGGTGCCCGTTCTTTTCACCTGGTTACCGCACTGGGGGCTGATAAGAATTCCTCAGTTTTCTATAACCGGGTGAAGGGTGAAATAGAAGAGGCCATTCGTCAGATTGGATTTTCTTCCCTTCACATCTACCAGCCTTCCTTGCTGCTGGGTCATCGGACGGTGAAGCGGGCCGGTGAAGGAGCAGCTGAATTGGTGATGCGGGCTTTGGATTTCCTGATCCCCAAGAAATACAAGGCCATAGATTCTGCCAGGGTAGCGAGGGCCATGCTCCAGGCAGCAACCCGCGATGAGGCAGGAATTGTTATTCATACATCAGGGGAGATGCAAGCTAGTTAGGGGATGATTGCCGTTATTCAGCGCGTATCAGAAGCGTCAGTAGCCATCGATGGTGTGGTAAAATCATCTATTGCCAGTGGTTTGCTGGTTCTGGTAGGCATTGAAGAGGCCGATCAGGATGAGGACATCTCCTGGTTGACTTCCAAAGTGGTGAACCTTAGGATATTTAATGATGCTGACGGAATCATGAATGTGAGTGTGCGTGACACCGGCGGTAATATCCTTTGCGTAAGCCAGTTTACGCTACAGGCGAGTACGCGGAAAGGTAATCGCCCTTCGTACATCAAGGCCGCTCGCCCGGAAATAGCCATACCCGTTTATGAGAAGTTTGTCGCGGCCCTTGGCGAACAGCTCGGCAAGCCGATTCTTACGGGCGAATTTGGTGCCGATATGAAAGTCTCTTTAATCAATGATGGCCCGGTGACCATTGTAATTGACACCAAGAACCGGGTGTGATGGTCAGACGATGGCGAGCGCAATCAGGATCAGATTCGCGACGAAGTACCCAAACAGCACAATTCTGGATCCTATTTTACTAACGCGGACACAGGCTTCTTTCCGACCGCGATCATGTAACTTTAGACAAATAGCCGACACAACCAGGGTGGCGAATATAGAGAAGAAGGTGAGGGTGTGCAGTGAGTCCACCAGGGTAAACTGAGAAGACTCTGGCAGCAGTGAGTCGATAATATATTTGTTACCAACAGCGGCGAACAATCCGCCGACGGGCAATCCGAAACGAGGCTCCAACTCCCAGGGGTTGGGGGTGAAACTGATGAAGGCAATCAGGAAGGCGATGTACATGCCGACGAAGATCTTCATGAATAGCCCCCACGCGTCCCGTTCAATGTCCATATCAATGTCAAAGGTGGCAAACTCCGAAAGCTGCTGTTTGGCCCGGTGATCACCAAATGAAGTTTCGTACTCATTCATGTGCGAGCTTACGCTGAAGTTATTGATCGTCCATCCGTCGATAGCAATTTTGCGGGCAAACCGGCTTCCGGCTGTATCCGGTTTGAATACCAGGGTGTTTTTGTCGAACAGCGTATTTTCTATTTGTACATGCAGGTGCTGTGAGTCAAAAGGAAAATCACCCACCCGCCAATTTTCCTTCATCACGCATTTCATCTTCATGATGACCCACTTACTTCCTTCGATGCTGTCGGTGATGATTTCAGATTCAATACTCTTGGCATTCGGCACATCCAGCTGCTTGCTGAAATCGAAGTCGTTGTTATTGTATAAAAACCACAACCAGAACCGGATGGTATATTCCTTATCGTGAAAGTTGATGTCGTGTACACTGATTACATAAGCCCCTGCCTTCACCGTATCGGGTGGTGAAGCAAGGCCTTTGAAGGTGAGGCCCAGACAAATAACTCCCAGGATCAGACTTTTATTCATGCGGTCGCGACAAAAAAGATATTGATAATTACATATGCAAAGAGCACAATTCTCGACCCTATCTTATTCGCCCGCAGGCAGGCTTCCTTATTGTCTGCGTTGTAGTATTTCATCGAGATGGCAGAAACCGCGAGCACGGATAAGATCCCGATAAAGGTGATGCTGTGCAAGGTATCCACCAGGCTAAACTCCGGAGATTCTGGCAACAGGGAATCAATGATGTATTTATTTCCTACAGCGGCAAACAGACCGCCGACAGGAAGACCAAAGCGGGGTTCCAGTTCCCAGGGTTGGGATGCAAAGCTGACGAGGGCGATAAGAAAGGCAATGTACATGCCGATAAAAATTTTCATGAAGAGACCCCAGGCATCCCTTTCGATGTCCATGTCAATTTTGAAGGTTGAAAAGGTTTGTGCGTCATGGCCGGGCTGCGGGTCGCCAAAGCCAGTGTTGTACCGGGTGGTGTCTTCAGATACCGCAAAATTCTTCACCGTCCAGCCATCCATCCCTTCGATGTCATCGAACATGGAGTGGCGTACGTCGGCCTTGAATACCAGTTTATTCCGATCAAACAGGATGTTCTCTACGCGGACGCGAAGGTGCTGTTTGTCGAACGGGAAGTTATGCACCACCCAGTTTTCCTTCATGATACACTTCATTTTCATTTGTACCCAGGTCTTTCCGTTGATGGTGTCATAGATTACCTCCGGTTCGTCAATCTCCTTGGCATTGGGAATATCCAATTGGGTTTTAAAATCAAACTCGGGATTGTCATGCAGGAA
>DNZD01000242.1 GCA_003504855.1 Cytophagales bacterium | reverse complement strand
GCGTATTCCCGTTCACTTCGCACCATCCAAGGCCTTTATCCTACGGAGACCATTAACAATGGAAAAGAATATGCTTCCAACTATGACCAGCCCCATGTGGTGAACCTGAACTGGAAATACAATATCACCCGACGGTTCTTCTTTACTGGTGGTTTTACCTACCGCACCGGGCGACCCATCACCTTGCCACTGTCAGCATTTACAGTAGATAACTTTACCGTCTCCTCATTCTCAGACCGCAACCAGTTCCGTATTCCGGATTATCACCGGCTAGACCTTGCTTTGGTTATAGAGGGCAACCACAAACGCAAGAAGTTCTGGGACGGCACCTGGACCATTTCCATTTACAATGTGTATGGAAGAAAGAATCCGTATACTATCTTCTTTAAGGAAGTTCGACCGGGTATCCTGAGACCTTATCGCCTTGCCATCATCGGCACTGCACTTCCTTCCATCTCTTACAGCTTTAAGATCTAAGTGCCCATGCACCGTTTTCGCTCAATTTCCATTGTCCTGATATTGCTATGCGCGGCCTGCGTGGATCGAATCATCATTGACACCGGCACGGTGGCCAACTATGCCATTGTAATCGATGGTTTTATCTCCGACCAGCCGGGGCCTTACACCATTCAGGTTACCAAGGCATTTGATATCGAGTCCAAGCAATCCATCAAGACTCCCATCAACCTCAAGAAACTCACCATTTCCGATAATGCGGGCAATAAGGAAGACCTGTCCAACCCTTCTACCGGAGTGTATCGTACGGCAGCGAATGGCATCCGCGGGGTAGTGGGCCGTGCATATAAGATACGCCTCGAGTTGCTCGATGGCAGGATTTATGAATCCATTCCAGATACCCTGCAGTCTGCCGGGTCGATTGACAAAGTGTACACGAAGTTTCGCGAGGATACCAATAACGATGGCTCATCAAAGTATGGGTTTGATGTGTTGTTCAATTCCACGGCAGGTTCAAAGAAGAGCTACTTCTTTCTATGGAAATTCGTAGGCACGTTTCAGGCGGAGACTGTTCCTTCACTACATACGGAAACCTGCGGCGAAAGCAGTTGCCCCCGGCCTCCTGCTTGCAGCGGATTTAACACCTCCCTGGAGCAGATTGGACCTTGTACCTGTTGCTCCTGCTGGTATGACTTTTTTAATACAGAATTGGTCCTTTCGGAAGGGCAATTTGTAAAGGACGGAGTGTACACCGGTGTGCAGGCCAATTACGTGCCGGTGAACCAATGGACCTTCCTGCACAAGGTGCATGCGGAGGTACAACAATTCAGTCTGTCCCGACAGTCCTATGAATTCTGGAAAGGAGTGAAAGCCCAGAAGAGTGCATCATCCAGTTTATTTCAACCCATCACTGGCAAAGTGGCTGGGAACTTCGTTCAAATCAACGGCCCGGAGGCACCCATTGATGGGATATTTTATGCCACCTCCATTGTGAAGGCCAGCACATTCATTACGCGCGATGATGTGCCGCTGAAGAACATCATCCCCGATGTGTCATTGCCTTTCACTGATGATTGCCGCAAGTTGTTTCCCAACGCAACAACGATTAAGCCGGCGTACTGGACCGACTGATAAAAACCACCCCATTGGGTGTATCCGGCGGTGAACCATGAATTTTAAATTTGCAGCTCGACCACTATGAGGATTATTTCGCTGCTGCTCGTATTCATTGGCCTGGTGATGGTCACCTGCATTGATCCGCTGGATATTTCGATTCCTTTGCCTGCCACTTTTCCACTCGCCATCGACGGATATATTTCTGATAATCCCGGGCCCTACGAAGTCAGGCTCAATCTCTCCTTCGACGTACAATCCAGTCTCGTATTCAAATCCACTTTCTCGGCGCAGCGCGTCACCATGTTTGACAATGTGGGCAATAGCGAGGTGCTCACACAGGTTGCCCCTGGCGTCTACCGCACCGGGACCAAAGCGAATAGCATGCGCGGTATTCTGGGCAGGGCCTATCATATTAAGGTGGAGTTGCTGGACGGCCGTGTATATGAGTCTGTGCCGGACACCCTTATGAGACCGGGAAAGGTAGACAGTGTCTATTATACCTATCATACTACTGTGACCGAGGATGGCAGGATGCAGCAGGGGCTCGATATTTTGTTCGACTCCTCACCTGAACAAGGCAGCAATTTCCGTTTCATGTGGAAGTTTCGTGGCACCTTTCAGATCGAAACCAATCCTGAACTATATGACACTATTTGTGCAGATGGTCGATGTCCAAAGCCACTCCAATGTAGCGGATGGCGCCTGGATGATTCATCACGCATGAGGAAAGTACGATCCTGCACCTGCTGCCAATGCTGGGCTACCATGGTAAATCCCGATCTCGTATTGAGCGAAAATCAGTTTGTGAATGGCGGGCGTTTCAAAGGAATCAAGGTAGGATATATGCCGGTGGATGAATTTACCTTCATGCATAAAGTGCATGCGGAAGTACAACAACTAAGTCTATCCGATCGTGCATTCCGCTTCTGGAAAGCTGTGAACGATCAGCGTAAAGGAACGGGTAGTTTGTTTCAACCCATCACCGGCAAAGTGCAGGGCAACTTTGTGCAGACCGCTGGTAATCCGGCAGCCATTGAAGGCCTATTCTATGCTGCTTCCATTTCTAAACATGCTTTGTTTATAGATCGGCTGGACCTGGAGAAATATGTTATCCTCACACAACCTGATCTTCCCTACAAAAATAGTTGCCTGAAGAAGTACGGTAATTCAAGTACCACGAAGCCTGAATATTGGGTAGATTAGCGGAACGGAATCTGTTGCAATGTGGCGGAAATAAGGCCACGGATGATTGTGCCCAGTGATCGAAATGAACAAGTCTTTACAATCCATTCTACTTTTCTTTACCCTGATCTCTTGCGTTGATGCGATTTTCTTTGATACAGGCCGTCTGGAAGATTTGCCGTTGGTAATAGATGGTCACATCACCGATCTTCCAGGTCCCTACACAGTACAGGTCAGCAGTTCATTCGATATTGATGCGAAAGTATCCACTCGCATCGCCGAAAATGTCAAGCGTATAACCATTTCTGATAATGTCGGTACCGTGGAGGACCTTGTGCCTCAGGGAGAGGGTGTCTATAAGACGGCTTCCATTCAAGGAGTGGTCGGAAGGGTATACACCCTGCAGGTTGAACTGAACAACGGCAAGGTTTACGAATCCTTCGCGGATACCCTTTTGCATGCCGGTAACCTGGACAGCATCTACTATGAATTAAACGAAACTGGAAACGGACTCTATGCCACATCCAGCGGCTGGGGTTTTGATGTTCTTGCCAACGCCAATTCAGGTCTTGCATCCACCAATGCTTTTTTGTGGACGACCAAAGGAACGTTTCAGGTTGACACGCATCCAGAACTTGTGAATCAGGCCAAGAGCAAATGCTATGTACAGGATAATAATCAGTGCAGTTTCGTTCCTCCTTGTTCTGGTTTGTACAATACAGGCACCAGCCGATCGCCAAACTACGCCCAGGTAAAACCGTGTTCCTGTTGCACGTGTTGGTACGATTTGTACAATGGCAGGTTGGTGTTGAGTGATAATTCATTCAGGCATGGTGCCTCCAGGTTTCAAGCAGTCCCCGTTTACCGGGTGCCAGTCAGTCCGTTACTGCTCATGCACAAGATGTATGTTCATGTTACCATGCTCACACTCAGTCAGCAATCCTACCGGTTTTGGAAAGTCATCAAAAATCAACAGGAGGCCGTTGGTAGTATCTTTCAACCCATTACCGGAAAAATTGCCACACAGTTCAAGCAGATCAGTGGATCACCTACACCAGTAACTGGCATTTTTTATGCGGCCGGTGCGCGACAATTGCGCATGGTCATCACACGAGATATGGTGGTACCGACATCCTTGTTTACCCCCATTCCGTTAGGAGGTACAGACCTGAGTTGTTTCGATTTGTACCCCAATGCCACCAATGTCAAACCGGATTTCTGGGTAGATTAGTGACATGTTTTGCCGAAGCACATTCACGGGAATACTACTCATCATCGGTTGCGCCGCCTGTGTTGATCGGATCACCATACCCGTTCCTACCCCGGCTGCTTATCCGGTTGTCATTGATGGTTTTATTTCAGACGAACCCGGACCCTACCTGATCAAAGTAACCCAAGCCTTTGATATTGAATCCAAATCATCATTCCGAATACCCATATCAGTAAAATCGATGACCCTTCGCGACAACCAGGGAATAACGGACGTTCTGACAGAAAAGGGGAACAAAGGATTCTATTATACCAATTTCATTACCGGCGTGGTGGGACGGGTGTACACATTGCACATTGAACTGCTAGACGGCCGTATCTACGAATCCAAACCAGACACCCTCTACCCCTCTGGCGTTGTTGAAAAAGTATACTACACCTTCCGCCAGACCCAAAGATCCAATGGCACCACGGAGTACGGATATGACATTTACTTTGATGCGACGTCCGGAAGCCGCAACCACTACAACTTCCTCTGGAAATTTAACGGACTTTATCAAACGGACATTCCGTGCTGCACCTGTCTCGCAGATCTGGTGAACCCGGTACCTGTCGTGAGCAATGATCAACTGGTTCACGAAGGCCAATTCAAAGGCGTTAAGGCGATGTATGTTCCCGTCACCGGCTGGACCTTTCAACATGGCGTTTATGCCAAAGTAAGTCAGCGCAGTCTTTCACGACAAGCCTACGACTTCTGGAGAATCGTGGGCGCGCAGCTAACCGGTACCACGAGTTTATTCCAACCCATCACGGGTAAGGTGCCAAACAACTTTACACAAATTGCCGGTCAAGAGACCCCGCTATATGGGTTATTTTATGCCACATCTTCGAACTCCAATGGCATCTATATAGACAAGAGCGACGTTCCCAGGCCTGAATACATTCCGGTACTGCAATTGTCGCCTGCGACTGCCAATTACGATCCTACCAAAAATACCTGCCAGGGTCTATTCCCAAACTCAATTACCCTGAGCGGCGGATAGGCTGCGGCACTTATTTTATTTAACTTGAATCCGATTTTTTAACGCATGAAAACTACCCGGCATCTCCTTCCATTCATAATCATCGTTCTAGTTGCTTCTTCGGCGCTGGCGCCTGCTGATTTTCTGCAAGACCTCCAACGCAGTTATGAACAATACCGGGTTCGCTATCAACCGGTACGGATCAGCATGGCATTCAACCAACCACTATATGCTCCAGGTGACACCGCCTTTTTTGCCATCTGGTATACCCGGGAAGACCTAACCCCCGTCAAAGGCAATCAGTTGATCAACGTTGACCTCATCGCCGGAAACGGCAGTACTGTTCAGCGTGCCCGGTTTAAAGTGAAAGAGGGTAAAGGCAACAATCAGCTCGCTATCAGCAAGCGACTTCCCCCCGGAGAATACCGACTACTGGCCTATACCGATTGGATGAAGAACGCAGGCGATAGCTGGTTTTATCAAAAGAAACTCAGGATAGTAACCAAGAAGAAACTTGCCACATCATTCCCTGAACAGCCCGGCTTCTATCCGGAAGGTGGGCAGATGGTCGAAGGATATAATAACCGCATTGCACTCGTTGGCCCCCCGGCCGTGGAATATGTAGTCCGTGAGACCAGCGGCGCAGAAGTTGCCCGCGTCACCACAGACTCCACCGGGTTTGCCATCTTCATGCTCTCAGCAAAATCAGGTCA
>DNZD01000370.1 GCA_003504855.1 Cytophagales bacterium | reverse complement strand
GATACCTGATAAGGATCTCCGGGTGAACAGGAGATGAACAATACAAACAGCACTGAGAGCAAGTATTTCATAGCGCAAAGATAGTGTTACCGGTAGCAATAAAAAGATCGGGACCGATAGGCCCCGATCTTCAAACCTGTATGTATTGCTAAACCTATTTTGAATAGTCAGTCAATTGCGGGTTCCAGTTCACCCAACCACTGGTCCAATCGGTTGAGCCGAATGCGCCGCGGTAAGTAACCACCTGGAAACCGGAGAGACCAGTAAAGTCTGCACCTGAAGTTAGGGGTGATCCTGCTGTAGGTATCAAGGTAGGCGCACCATTCAAAGGTTCAAATATGTTTGCATTCAAGCCTGAATCCGTCCACTTGGGCAACAGTGTATTCGATGCTTTCCACCAGGCCACACCGGGCTGGGCACTGATTTGCAACTCACCTGTCGTGAATGCAAAGGCGCCGTTTGTAAATGCACCAACACCAGCTGCAACCACTCGTCCACGCGGGTTATTCGGGTGGTTGGCATTTGAACCAAATGCAGCACCCAATGCGGCTATTTCGTCAGCAGTAGCTGCTGAACCAAATCCATTTCCACCCCAGCTATCCACACCGGCCAGGATATTGTTCTTCATTTGAAGCAGGTTGTTGGTTGCGTTGGATACGGTACCCGGGTTTCCGAGGGCATTATCGATATAAATTCCATTGGGGTAGCCGGTAATGATTGAGTTGAAGATGTCCTGCTGCGCATTGCGACGGATCTGAGCACCATTCTGAAACTGAAGGTCAATGGTGGTTCCGGCTGTGGCCTTACCGCCAATGATCGTCATGTTTGAAAACTGGGCAGAAGTAATGGGTGTATTTGATGAACCATTCGCATCATTGTCACACTCAAATCCGTTGGATCCTGATTGGTCAGCGATATTGGAATCACGGATACCCAGACCAAACTGAACCTTGCCACTGAAGCCGTTATCGGTATCAAAATCATCATCAATTCCTTTGTAAGCGATGAGGTTAGAAGCATTTACTGCACCACCGAACCACTCAAAGGAGTCGTCGTTTGCATAGGTCACCTGAATATATTGCAGGGTCGTGCCTGAGCCGATGCTACCCAGGGTAAGTCCGTTGATCTCCTGGTTGGGATTGATTGGATAACCGGCATACTCAATGCGTACGTACTTCAGTGAACCTGAATTATCAGCGTCATTAGATCCGCCATGGAAGCCGCCATATCCACCTTCCAGTTCTTCTATACCGGGGGTGCCCGTTGATGCAGAGTTCAGGATGTTGTTTTTGGCCTGTCCACAGAGAATAACGCCACCCCAATCACCGGATTTTTTGGTGCCGGGAGCCTTTTCAGAAGTGAATATGATGGGTGCCGTAGCTGTGCCATTTGCGATAATCTGGCTGCCACGCTGTACCACCAAAGCGCCACCCGGGGTACCGGTCTTACCATAGATTACGGTTCCGGGTTGGATGGTGAGAACTGCCGTAGCAGAGATCACCGGTGCTACTACGCCTGTCGTGGGCTTCGCATCCGTACCAACGCGAACGAAACCATTTAGACGATAGATCTTATCCGAAGTCCAAGTCGTATTGGTTGTAATATTACCTGCAGGAACATCAACTATTGTTTTTGCTGCAACTGCAGATACAGTGGCCGTAAACACTCCGACTGGCGATAGTTGATTCTTCTTATCAGAAGCCTGAAAGGTTATTACAAATGATGATCCTACTGGGGATCCAGCAGGAATCGTAAATTCAACCGGAATGGTCTGGCTGGCTGTTCCGTCGAGTGTTACATTCGGAAGGTTGGCGTTTGCCACACCATTAACCAAGATTGCAAGCGTTGCGCCTCCTTCAGGAGAGTCTACTGCTACTGATGTTGTAACCTTTGATCCTGCCGTATTGGAGGCGCTTGCTGGGGTTACGGTTACGGTGGGTGCCGGTTTATTGGCTGTGTCCTTCTTACAGCCTGTGAAACTGAGGGTCATGCCCAGAATCACCGCGGGCGTAATCCAACGTAGGATGGTGGCCGTTGAGATAAAGTTTTTCATGCGTTTAGTTTGGTTTCCGTGTAGTTTGTAATCCGACCCAAACGTAGGCGAGACAGGTTATCGTAATGTTACCTGAACCATAACCTTGCTTTACGGTTGGGGCCCATAAATGAAGAAACCAAGCCAACTGGCCTGGTTTTCTTTCTGATATTTCCTGAGTGAACTTAAATTCGGTAACTAAAACCAATAGAAAATACTTGTCCAGGTTTGAATTTCTGGATGCTGGCGTCTGTGTTTCGATCGAGCTTTCCGTCGCCATTGGCATCCTGCAGGAATTGCAGCGGCTGATTTAGTAAATCAGAGATGCCGCCTTTCAGGGAAAATTTCTCCGTGAGCCGCTTATTAAAGGTGAGGTCAATCACATTTCGTGGCATCAAATACACATCCGGGTAGTTGTTGTTTCCAACAAAGGCGATACTCTTGCCCACTACGTTATACAGCAGGTTAACTTGCCAGCCGGTAGCTTCGGCGGTATAGAACATGCCGGCGTTAATAACATAAGGTGCCTGTCCCTGCAACGGGCGTTCTGACTCACGGCCACCCGCCAAACCGGCCGGAATAGTGATGGTACTCTTAATCAATGTTGCATTAAACAATACGCTTACGTTGTTAAGGAAAGACAGGCCCGTCAATCCATTCAACGATTTCTTAACTTCAACTTCAACACCATAGGTCTTGGCTGACTCAGCATTAGCAAAAGTTACGTTCTTAAGTCCACCACCCGGGCTGTTTACATCCACCAATGATTCGATGGGGTTGGTGAAGTTTTTATAGAACCCGCCAAACGTGATTAACTCACCTTTGCTGGGATAAAACTCCCATCGCAAATCCAGGTTTTGAATCCGGGCCGTTTTGAGGTTCGGGTTTCCAAAATAGAGGAAGTTGAAATTAAAGTCGAAGAAGGAGAAAGGCGCCAATTCCCTAAACTCAGGACGATTGAGGGTTTCGCCATAGGCCGTACGCACCAGCATTTTCTCTGTGAAGTTATAGCTGATGTTGGCCGAAGGGAGGACCCGGTTAACCTGGTTGTTTACATTGACAGCCTGACTTTTGAAGTCATCATAGCTGTTAAGCTTTTGAAGATTGTCTTCAATTCGAACGCCGGCATCAATTTTTATTTTTGATCCTACCGGTACCGATGCCATGGCATAGTATGCCAACAGGGTGTTGGAAGCTGAGTAGCTGTCTTTGCGGTAGGTCAATTCGCCGATCTGGATGCCCGTGGTATTGTTGATGTTCTGCGGTTGAAACAACTCACCGGGACTAGCATATTTCAAGGCTGGGTTCAATACCGAACTTGCCGTAGTGTACCCGATATTCCTTGCACTGAAAGTACGGTCTTTGCTCTCAAAGAAAGCGCCCACTTTAAGCTCTGGTGAGCGCAGGGGATCACCGGTAAAGTCAAAGCGCTGCTTCACGGAGATCCCACCGGTAATGGCGCTCTCCTCCAGGTTGGAAAAGAATCTTCCTAATTGATTTGGCGTAACCGTGTTGGGGATCATCAAGGAAGCCTGACCGGTAGTGCCATCCAGAACGGAAATAAAACGTTTGTAGTCTGGCTGTGTTCGGTTGGAGTTATTGTAGCCGGCCACCCATTCTACCGAAGTTCGGTTGTTGAAAAGATTGTGTGTTCCGAGCAACTGTCCGGAGTAGATGCCACGGTAAATTTTGTCGAAGGCACCGTTCTTCTGTCCGGTACTGATACCTGTACCCGTACGGTCAACATATTGATCGTTGCTGGATTGGTTGTAAAGATTCTTCCATTCAATTATGTTATTGGGATTAAACCTGAATGCCCAGTTGAACAAAAAGCCTGTTCGAATCTGCTGATTGTACTGTTTATCCAGAAATCCAAAATTCTGATCCTGCGTGCCATTGGTCGTGGTGTAGTCATTGCGTTGCACCTCATAAGCGGCATATGAATTGGAATAATTCAAAGCGCTGATATTACCCACTTCCACTTTGCCAATCTTGAATTTTTTATTGTAGGTGAGGGTAAAGCGTTGGTCAGGAATAGCCATTCCTTTTTGGGGCGTCCATAGGTTCTTCAGCGAACGGCCAGCAGTGACAAGGCGATCACCAGACACTTTACTCGCATTGGCCGGAAAGGTCGAGGGGAGATCATAATATCCGGTATTGAATCCAGTCAGGTAGCCCGAATTCTTC
>DNZD01000156.1 GCA_003504855.1 Cytophagales bacterium | reverse complement strand
GTGCTATCATTGGCGGCGCTGAAGATACAGCCACCGCCAAGATGAAGATCATGCGCGAATGTGGTATCCACGTGGTTGAATCGCCTGCCCTCATTGGGGAGACAATGGCCAAAATCATCAAGAAAAAGTAGGCGGATTTCAGAACGATGCCTTGAATTCCTTTTCAAGGTGTGCGTTCAACTGGAGCAGGTCTGAAAAACGATCAAGCGTCTCTACTTCTTCCCGGGGGTCATCCTTGCGGAAGACCACCTGCACAAAGAAATCGCGCAGCAAATAGGTATATATTTTCCGTCCATTGCGAACACGTTCGCCAATCAGGGTTCCCTCTTCGCGAACCATTCGAATCAGTTTTTCTCTGGAAAAGCCCTCAAACCATTTCGTCCACATAACGCACTTGTCTTATGGCATTAATAACCCATCCTAAGGGACAGGTAACAGGCCTCAATTAGGCCAAAAACCGGATTTTAGCCCTTTTTCGACGAATTACAGGAGATCGTTGGCCAAATTGGCCAGTTCTGATCTTTCACCCTTTTCGAGGGTAATATGGGCGTACAAGGCATGATCCTTGATCCGGTCAATCAAATAGGAAAGGCCATTGCTTTGCGAATCGAGGTAAGGGGTGTCGATTTGAAAAATATCTCCGGTGAAGATGATCTTGGTGTTTTCGCCAGCCCGGGTAATAATCGTCTTTACTTCATGCGGAGTAAGGTTCTGGGCTTCGTCCACGATAAAACAGATATTAGACAAACTTCTGCCTCGGATATAGGCGAGGGGTGTTATCACCAATTTCTCATTGCTTACCATTTCAGTGATGCGGGAGTACTCTTTGTCAGTTTCGCTGTATTGGTTTTGTATGAATTTGAGGTTGTCCCACAGGGGTTCCATGTAGGGATTGAGTTTAGATTTGATGTCACCGGGAAGATACCCAATGTCTTTGTTGCTAAGGGGGACGATCGGACGCGCCAGGTAGATCTGCTTGAATTCCCGCTTTTGTTCCAGGGCTGCGGCGAGGGCAATCAGGGTCTTACCCGTACCCGCCACACCTTGCATCGTCACCAGTTTGATCTCTGGCTTCATGACCGCATGAATGGCAAAGGCCTGCTCGGCGTTGCGCGGCTTGATGCCATATACACCGCGCTTCTCTACATGCTCCACCATACCGTTAGCTGAATTGTAGAAAGCCAGGATCGATTTCTTGCCGCTGCGCAGGATGTAATAGTGATTCTTGGTGAGTTCGGCTTTGCCCAGCAAATCTTCTGGCGGGCAGTATCCTTTTTCATACAGCAGATCAATAACGTCCGGATCAACATTGTCCAGAATGGTTTTGCCCTCGTACAGGGAAGAGAGATTCTGAACTTTTCCGGTGGTGTAGTCTTCGGCCTGAAGCCCCAGCGATTTCGCCTTCAGGCGCAGGTTAATGTCTTTGGATACGAGAATAACCTTGCGATCTTTTTCCTCCTTTTGGAGGAGGAGGGCTGAATTCAGGATTCGGTGATCGGCCTTAAATTCATTGAATACCTTGTTGGCGTCGAGGGTACCATTGCTGCCGGTCTCCATCAGCACCTTGAAATTGCCTTTGCTTTTTCCGTTGAGGGGGTTCCATTTGTGGAGCATCTGGTCTTTGGCCAGCTTGTCGATCAGACGGATGAACTCGCGCGCTTCAAAGTTCTTGGTATCATTTCCCTTCTTGAAATTGTCCAATTCCTCCAGCACCGTGATCGGAATGCCGATATCATGTTCTGCGAAGTTGAGGATGCTGTTGTGTTCAAAGAGGATTACGGAGGTGTCGAGGACAAAAACTTTTTTTTCTTTCTTCATCTTAGCCATCGTTCAAAAAGTGTTGAGGTCAGGACAAAATAAAACCGCGAAGACACGTCCCGGGGATATCATTAATCCCAATCGGACAAGTGCAGTATCTTCGCGGCTTCCAATCGATAAGCTAAACTAAAGAAAGGCGGGGGAGAAAAGCAATAAGATTGAATTTTCTTTTGAATGGAGACGTGTAAGAGAAGGCCTATATCTTTATCTTAAGTAAGTATTAACCCATCAAACATGCGAAATCTATTGACAGTCATTATGCTGCTGATCACGCTGGAAGGTGTTGGGCAGGATTCAACCCGTGTGCTCGTATCCAGGAAAGGCTTACCAATCTTGCCTGAGCAGGGAAATTGGTCGATTGGGCTCAGCACGGGCCCATTTCTAAGCTATATCGGAAATTCCTTCAATAACACGGTAAATAATCCACCACCCTCCTTTAGCGCACCCGGCGGAAACCTGGTATTGAAATATATGCGCAGTCAAACTTCTGCTTATCGGGTTAAAGTGGGATTGATATTGAATTCCCTGGACGGAAAGTCTTTGGTGCAAAGTGTGACAGGCAACAACTTCCCTATCCAGGTGATGGATACAAAGACGTACTCTTCCACCTCCGTTTTTCTTGGTTTTGGTTTGGAACGCCGCCGCGGACAAGGGCGGTTGCAAGGGATCTATGGGGTGGAGGCCAGTATTTCACTGAATTCAAGCAAGGCCGATTACAGCTATGGCAACCCGCTCAGCGTGTTCAATACCAATACCCCGTTCACCATCTGGGACGATGGCAGCGCCACACCCTTGTTTCAGACTTTCGGCAGTTCGCGCACCCTCAAGTCATCCAAAGGTGCCCAGTTCGGTATTGGCGTCAGTGGATTCATTGGGGCAGAATATTTTTTTGCACCTAAAGTATCCCTGGGTGGAGAGGTGGGTATCTTACTCCGAACCGCACCGGCAGGATCAACGTCTTCAACGGTTGAGTTCGTGAACAGTAGTAATTTCTCGATCACCACAATGAACACCGACCTGCCACAAGGTTCTACGAAATTATTGTTGACGACCGTTACTTCAGGTAGTCTTAATCTCAATATCTATTTCTGAAGAAATTTATTTTCGGCTGAATAAATCGCCCTTCTCGGTTGGCCTGATGTCGAGTACATTGGCCAACACCAACTTGATCAGCTTTCTGGAGGAGAGAAAGCGATTTAGTCCGGTTAATTTTGAAAAATCCTTGAGTGAAATGGTTGGATTGACTTCGAGGGCCCGCATGAGTTTCTCTTCAGCCGGACCATAGGTAAACTGTGTTCCTTTCGCTGACTTGCGCCTTCTCAGAATCTCTGCCATTTCACGACTGGCCTTAAGACTCTGATCTGCCAGGCGCACGTAGCATTCCCGGGTTTGATTAATGGAATAAAAATGAGGCCGGCGTGGACTGGCAGGTATTTCCCACACAAGGACGAAGCGTTTGTCGGATAGCGCGATCCATGTTTCGGTAAACCCAATGGCAGGCCTGCAGTGTTTTGTAAGCTCCTGATGTATCACTACCGACTCTTCTTCCGGATACTTGACACCCGGTATGGTGCCATCATCATCCACGCCTATAAGTAAAGTGCCGCCATCAGTGTTTGCCAGCGCAATCATTTCCCGAACAATCTTATCTGGGTAGGAGGCCTTTCGCTTGAATTCCAGCTGCTGGCCCTCGCCGCGTGAGACCAATTTACGAAGGTCAGCAACCAGAGCGGGTTGGTACACTATGGTTTCGGCCCGAACCACGTTAGTTCATCCGGTTGCCAAACTGGTCCTCATCCGTATCTCCATCCTCATCCTCATCCGGTGCAGGTGCCTGAAACATACCACTCATGAGGTCCTTAAATTGAAGGCCGCGGGCCAGGTAGTGCTTGCTAATGAGGCTGTATTCGGCAAGTCCGTGCAACGCAAACTCCATGAAGAAAAGTTGGGCCGATGCGTCTTTGCCTTTTTGGTACTCTTTGACCAGATCGCTAAGACCAGGAACAGAGCGAAGCGCTTTCTCATATTCACTTGCGGTCATGTCTCCCAGCAAATCAACGGTATTGCCGTCCGAGAACCAGGTGGTGATTTTCTTGTAGGGGCTTTTCTCTTTCAGCTTCCTGAATTTATCCGGATCTGGGAAATACTGGATAAACTGGGTGCGTATGGCCTTGCCAACCAGGTTCTGCGCCACGATCGACGGGCCTTCCTGCTCGCCTTCATATACCAACTCCACCTTTCCGGTAATGGCGGGAATTACGCCTACAAAGTCTGCAACGCGGATCACCGTGTTCTTCTCTCCGTTGCGCAGCGCCCGGCGCTCAGCGGCTGCATAGAGGTTCTCCAAGGCAGCAATGGTCAATCGTGCAGAGACACCACTCTTGGCGTCTACGTATTCACTCTTGCGTGCCTCGATAGCCACCTGCTCGACGAGATCTTTGGCTACTTCCAAAGCGGTCACCCGCTGCTGCTGTTCCTCCCGGATACGCGCCTCCTGGGTGGTGATTTTCTTTCCAATCTCCAGCGTTTTAGGATAGTGGGTGATGATCTGGCTGTCGATGCGATCCTTGAGTGGTGTCACGATACTTCCCCGGTTGGTGTAATCTTCCGGGTTGGCGGTAAACACAAATTGCAAGTCCAGCAACAGTCGAAGTTTGAATCCACGGATTTGGATATCACCTTCTTGCAATATGTTGAACAAGGCAACCTGAATCCGTGCCTGCAAGTCGGGGAGTTCATTGATTACAAAGATGCATCGGTTCGCGCGCGGGATGAGCCCAAAGTGAATAACCCGCTCGTCGGAATATGGCAGCTTAAGTGTTGCGGCTTTGATCGGGTCCACATCACCAATCAGGTCGGCGATCGAGACATCCGGCGTGGCCAATTTTTCGGTATACCGATCATCGCGATGGAGCCAGGCCACGGGTGTTTTGTCGCCGAGTTCCGCCACGGTATCCATGCCAAAACGGGATACGGGCTTCAGTGGGTCGTCATTCAATTCGCTACCCGCAATGATGGGTATGTATTCATTTAGTAGCCGTACCATCAGTCGCGCAAGACGCGTTTTGGCCTGACCCCGGAGTCCCAGGAGGTTTATATCATGGCCGGCCAGGATCGCACGCTCCAGATCAGGAATTACAGTCTCCTCATATCCCCAAATCCCTTCAAAGACGTTTTCTTTTTTGCTCAGCCGGGCAATCAGGTTAGTTCGCAATTCATCTTTTATGGTACGTGAAGTATAGCCGGCGGCCTTGAGCTCACCGAGGGTGTGTATTTTGGTGTGATCCATAGTCTGGTTTAGGGAAGTAAAATTGAAGTGCGATTTACAGGTTCTTTCGGCGATTGCGTTTGAAATCTTCAAACACCAGATTGCCTAAACCCTGCAAGCTGCTGTAGTAGGCATTGCCATTATTGGCCTTGGTAAAATCCCGGACAAATGATTTCAGATACGGGTCAGTGGCGATCATAAACGTGGTTACCGGGATTTTTATTTTTCGCAGCTGAGAAGCCAGGTTGAGTGTTTGGTTCAGGATGCGGGGATCCAGGCCGAAACTGTTCTTGTAGTATTTAATGCCCTGTTTGATGCATGTGGGCTTGCCATCGGTAATCATGAAGATCTGCTTGTTGGAATTCTTCCGGCGGCGGAGGATATCCATGGCGAGTTCAAGGCCCGCTACGGTATTGGTGTGGTAGGGCCCCACCTGCAGATAAGGCAAGTCCTTAATCTCTACCTGCCAGGCATCATCACCGAATACAAGGATATCGAGGGTATCCTTGGGATATTTCTTCGTGATCAGTTCGGCGAGTGCCATAGCGACTTTTTTCGCGGGTGTAATACGATCTTCACCATACAGAATCATCGAGTGAGAGATGTCGATCATCAGCACGGTGGAAGTCTGGGTCTTGAATTCGTTCTCCACGACTTCCAGGTCTTCTTCTGTCATGTGAAAGTCCTCGTAGCCATGATTGATTTGCGCATTCCGAAGTGAATCGGTCATCGAAATCTGTTCGAGGGTGTCGCCAAATTCATAGTCCCTCCGGTCGGTGGTAGGCTCATCGCCCCGGCCATTGTGATGGGTCTTATGTTCTCCGCCGCGTGTTTTTTTGAGACGCCCGAAGATTTCTTCCAGGGCCGATTGACGCAGGTTTTGTTCTGCCTTGGCCTTCAGTTTGAACTCACCATTTGGACCGTCATCAGTGATGTAGCCATTTTTTTTCAGGTCATCAATAAAGTCGCCCATGCCATAATTGGCATTGGTTAACTGGTATTGGCGGTCCACTTCCGTCATCCATTGCAGGGCCTCCGACACGTTTCCCGCAGTGATGAGGATCAGTTGCATGAACACTTTGAGCAGTCGTTCAAAGTCACTGGTCTCACCATCGGGTGGGGGTGTAAACTTGGAGAAGCGATATCCGATCAAGGGTCTACAGGGTTTGTCGAATAAACATAACTATTAAACGAGAGTTTATGTTTCAAAATTCAGAAAATGAGCATTTTTTGACCGGCACGGAACGTTCGGACGAATTTTGGGGTTAAGCGCAATAATCGCACTTAAAATTCGTCTACTTTTGTGGTTCCAATGATGAATAAAATGAAAAAAGCAGTTCTTCTGGTGATTTTGGCAGCAGGCGTTTTGACTTCTTGCTCCACCTACACGTGTCCTACGTATGCCAAAGCCCCCCAGCAACAGGGAGTGCGTTCAAACAATTAGAGCGATTGCCGTTGATCGGCACCTTATTTGGTCATCGTGCCGTAGATGTAATCCCACAGCGGCGACGATACCCCAAAGACCACCTCACCATTTTTATAATGATGTACACTGTGGTTAACCCATAGTGCCTTCAGAAAATTTTTGGGCGGCTGAAAAGCATGCACCATGTAGTGTACGGAGAGGTACCCGGCATACCCTACCAGAAAGCCGGGAAGAAAAGCGAATACAAAATCTCCGAGAATCAATCGGAATACAAACAACAACACTGTAGCGAGGGTAATGCTAAGCAGCGGAGGCATGGCCAGGCGTGTCTTGTCTTTGGGAAACTCATGATGAATGCCGTGCATGGTGTATTGGGCCTTCGCTTTGCTTTCGGTGTCGGTGGCCATATGAAACACATACCGGTGCACATTGTATTCTACCCAGGTAAACGAAAGTAGTCCGATCACAAAAAGCCCGACCGTAACGCCGGCGGTCAAGGCGGTATGCGTCACGCTCCAATACAGGAGACCGGCAGCATAGGTAAAAAAGATGATCAGGGGCACACTGATATGCGTTCTGCTAAGTTTTTCGAGTATGGGATTCTCGAAAAGCTGTTTGGTGCCCTTATTCTGTGGTTTAATTTCAGCACTCATGGCAGTATTCTCAATTGCTAACAGCAAATTTAGATGGGAACCCTGATTTTTTCAACTGAACTATCGAACAGCCGCCGTTGTATTCGCCAGAACGCGCAGATACACTTTTTCATACAATGGCAGAATATTCGCAATATCAAACTCCTTCGCACGTTTCAAGGCATTTTCCTTGAAGACGGGAAGATTGTTTTTGTCCAGAATGAACAAGGCCTTACGGCTCATGTCCTGCACGTCACCCACCTCACTCATGAAACCGGTCACGCCCTGCACGTTTAGTTCAGGCAAACCTCCTGCGTTGGAAGAGATCAGGGGAACTTCACAGGCCATGGCTTCAAGGGCTGCTAATCCGAAGCTCTCTTTCTCGGAAGGCATGAGGAAGAGATCAGCAACAGAAAGCACTTCTTCAATGGCTTCGAGTTTACCCAGGAAGCGTACATCGGCCTCGATGTTGAGCTCCTTGCACATCGACTCAGCTTTGGCCCGTTCCGGACCATCGCCAATCATCAGCAGCTTGGCTGGGATTGTTGCATGGATGTTGGCAAAAATCTGAACTACATCCCCAATGCGTTTTACTTTCCTGAAGTTAGAGGTGTGCACAATGAGTGATTCGCCGTTTGGACAAATGGCTTTCTTGAAGTGATCTTTTTTCTGTCGCTTGAACTTATCCAGGTCTATGAAGTTGGGGATTACATCAATCTCCTGGGTGATCTTGAAATGTTCATAGGTTTCCCGACGCAGGTCTTCCGAGACCGAAGTGACGCCATCCGATTGGTTGATGCTGAATGTTACAACCGGCTCGTATGATGGATCTTTGCCCACCAGGGTAATATCTGTACCGTGAAGCGTAGTGACCACCGGAATATGAAT
>DNZD01000357.1 GCA_003504855.1 Cytophagales bacterium | reverse complement strand
ACACAAACTTGACACCGAGTTCGGTGAGTAGTTTTACATCTTCATCCACGATTTCCAGCGGTAGACGGAAGCGTGGAATGCCATACACCATGACCCCACCGGCGCGGTGAGAAGCTTCGAACACCACTACTTCATGACCACGGGTCACCAGTTCATAGGCGGCTGATAGACCGGCTGGTCCCGAACCGATGATGGCCACTCGTTTACCGGTAGACTCAGGGATGCGTGGCAGCTGCACCAATCCATTCTTGCGTTCGTAATCGGCGGCAAAGCGTTCGAGGTTACCGATACCAACAGGATGATTTTTGCGTCCCACCACACACACGGCCTGGCATTGTTTGTCCTGCGGACACACACGACCACAAACAGCCGGCAGGAAGTTGGTCTCCCTGATTTTGCGGGCAGCACCTGCGGGGTCACCGCGTTCAATGAGGCGCAGGAACCCGGGTATGTCAATGCCCACCGGGCAGGCACCCACACAGGCGGGACGCTTGCAATGCAGGCAACGCAAGGCTTCCTGCATGGCTTGCTCATCGCTATATCCTACGGGCACTTCTTCGAAGTTGCCAACGCGAAGTTGTGCATCCTGCAAGGGCATTTCCTGGTGAGAAATCTTGCTGCGCTCTTTGTTGCTTAAGGTAGCGGGTACGGTTATCATGGTAATATTGCTTAGACGTGAAGGCTGGCCATCGCCAGTTTCTCTTGTTGTACAAACATTTTCTGACGTTTCATTAGGTTCTCAAAGTCAACTTTATGCCCATCAAAATCGGGGCCGTGGAAGCAGGCGAATTTGGTTTCACCGCCTACGGTGACACGACATGCGCCACACATACCAGTGCCGTCGACCATGATCGCGTTCAAGGATACATAGGTGGTGATACCCAAAGGACGGGTCATCTCGCTGATGGCTTTCATCATCGGTACCGGACCTACCGCAAGTACATAGACAACCTTTTCGCGATCCAGCACTTGTCGGAGGGCATCGGTTACCAGACCATGCATCCCAACAGATCCGTCATTGGTCGTGATGATCACCTCATCGCATACTTGTTTGAGTTCATCTGTCATGATCAGGTTGTCAGTGCCACGTGCGCCGACAATACCGATAGCCTTGTAGCCCAGGTTACGGATGTCGCGGGCAGTGGGGATAACCGCTCCGGTTCCATAGCCGCCACCAACGACAACGCAAGTTCCCTTTTCGCGTGGCAGGGCAGAGCGTTCGCCCAGCGGGCCAACGACGTCCTGTAGGGTTTGACCAGGAACCATGGCATTCAGTTCGGTCGTGGTCTTGCCGACAGCTGAGATAATGATGTCAATGGTTCCTTTTTCGCGATCCCATCCGCAGATGGATAACGGGATTCGTTCGCTGTATGCATGCGGCCTCACAATGATAAATTGTCCCGCCTCAATTTTTCGTGCGATGAGCGGCGCTTCAATGGTGTAATGATAGGTATTGGCGCACAGCAGTCGCTTAGTGACGATGGTGAAGCTTTGGTTATAGGCGGAAGAAGAGGCCGCCTGCATATGGAAGAATGGCAGAAAGCTTTCAGCTTCGCGGCGCACGATGAAGGCACGGTCCCAGTTGTGATGTTCATCCCGGCCGGTAATGGAAAGGAAAGCTTTGTGCAGTTTGTCTTCCTGTTCACGGAATAGAATTCCGCGGCGGAGCATTTTTCCCAGGGTCCTGGCGGCGTTCTTGCGAACAAGACCATGTGAACTGGCAAGGAAGGCGAAGCTTGAATCAAACAGCTTCTTGCGTATTTCGGTCGGAAAGAATTGTGCTTTGAGTTTTTGTACCAGTCGGCCGGCGCAATACAGTGCCATGGCCGTAACGTGGTGACGATTTGATTTGGCTGCTTCCAGTATCTGGGGTACCGATTGTACGGCTTCCGGCGTCCGGAAGAAGGAGAGGGCCTGAAGAATGTTGATCGGATCTTCGCCTTGTTCGTTTAGTTCCACCACTTTATTCAGGCATTGGTCCAGGCCGATGTTGCCGAAGCGTGCCAGGGTCTTGCCAAAGAACACCGCCGACTCACTGTCCACCTCGCGCATTTCTTCCAGCAATACCGGAATGATCTCGGGACCGAAACTGGCCAGCAGCACTTCAACATGTACGGCAAGTCTAGGCATCGAGCTGGACTTGGTGTGGTGGGCATGAAAGAATACTTCAGCAAAAGCCCGGACAAGTTCAGTTTTTTCATCGAGGGTGAGGTCGGTAAGGCCGCCTGCTTCGTCGAGGGCAAGGGATACCGATTCTACAGAATCAGTGTCCAGGTGATGGAGAAGTTGATTAATCCGGTCAGTCATGGCAATTTCCGGCTGCCAAACCGCATCTGGTCAGGCGTTGGCCGTAGTACGATTTACCAAGATTGCCCCCGCTGGATAATGACCAAAATCAGCCATTTTCCTAACCGAAGTCGGACAAATCCGCATGATTGGGGATTTCTAAGTCTAAAACAGAAAGGGTGCGATTGCGAGTTAGTTCACAGTGCCGAGGTACTTATCATACCACAAAAGTGTTTCGCGGATCAGTTCCGTTCGGGGCACTAAATGCCCGGCATCATAGATAATGATCTTTTTGTCTTTGGCGGGTGTCCCCAATAAGTTGAACATAGGTTTCTGTGCCGTTTCTACCGGAAAGAATAGATCATGTTTCCCGTTGAGCATCAGCACGGGTTGTTTTACCCGGGGCAGGAAGTTGAGTTGATCCACTTCCGGTAAAGAGGGATTCATCACCATGCCGCCAACATGGAGTACAATACACTGGATGCGTGTTTCAATGGCTGGTAGGATTCCTCCCTGATATCCGCCCCAGCTCCAGCCGAAGTATCCGATCTTATTGGCGGCGATATCCGTTCGGGTCTCCAGGTAGTCGATGGTTCGGCTCAGGTCTTTGCGCCACATGATGACATGGTCTTTATAGAATACCGTGTTGTCAGGCAAATCTGATTTCAACTCATCATGACGTTCAAAGGTTCCTTTGAAAACCGGTATCGCGATGGCCCGACCACTGCGAATGATGAATTCCAAACGGTTCACATAGGTGTTGGTGAATTTCTGTTCATAAATAACGTTTGATCCCGGATAATAGATCACGGGCTGAACAGGGGCCTTTCCGTTCCTGGGCATAAACAGATAAATCACCAACCGCTCTTTGTTGTATGCGGCATCCATTGTGATTTGTTCCACATGCCAGATACCGGTGTCGGCCATCACTTTGACCTGGGCATTGATTGGCCCCGGGTCGTAAGCATATTGTCGCCGGAAGAATTCAAAAGTCTGGTCGTCAACGGGCTTTTCTTTGGTGTAGTCCCTGAACATCATAGAGACCGGTCTGGAGGTCTCCGAGAAACTCTGGTCTTCTTTAAGTAATTGGATGCAACGGAATCCATTTCCTACGGAACGATCCATGGCCTGGACCATGTAGGCGTCATTGAAAGCGTACGTCGCATCATTCCAAGCTCCTCCCAGGGAAAAATAAAGACCATTTGTACCGGAAGGGTTGGCGCACCATTCCCTGACATTTCCTGCCAGATCATAGATGCCAAATGACGAAATACCTTCAAGGCTTCCCACCGGAACAGTAGATTGTCCATTGTAGTTACTCTTGGGGACAATCACCATGGTACGATTGGTTTCGGCAATCACACTCCAATGGAATACTGTTGGCAGCTGTTTGCCGGCAAAGCGTGCATAGGCATCGGCTTCATACCAGGAGATGCCGGAAACCGGATGATTCTCCAATCCATTGGGATAACTGCCTACTTCCCAGCCTGCGGGTCCGGGCTTTCCCGTCTTGTCAATGAAACTCTTTAGTGCTTCTTCTCTCGAAATGACCTTTCCGTCTTTAACAAACTTGTTGGACCAATAGGTTGGGTTCTGATAGCCACCGGCGTCGACAAATTGCTTGTATTGCGCATTAGTTACTTCGTATTTGTCGGCCAAAAATTCAGGTACCGGCTGTCCTTGATACTGTTCAAGTCCGACAATCAGCATAGGCGTAGTTCGGGCAGGTATCCTGACCATGTTGGCAGGAATGGTACCGATACTGTCGAGTTTTAACTTATTCTCTGTGCCTATCCGTCCGGTAGTTACGTGTACAGTTTCAAACCCAGGTAGCTCGATCTTGAATCTGACGCCAAATGGAATGCGCACTTCCGACATGGGTGTCGTACCAAGTTTTTTCCATGGATCTTCCGGACGTTCATAATCCTTCCAATAAATATCAGCACCTGCCGGGTTGGTCTCCCACTTTACCTTTCTTGATATCTTCGGCCAGAGCCGGATCAATGCAGAATCATCAGGAATTATTTCAGATGCCTCAAGTGCCAATTCAAATGCTTTTGATGGAGCGGCGAAGTTGTCATTGATTAACTGTTGGATAGCAGGAATAACTTCGTTTCGTACCCTGTATTTTTTGTACAAACCTGGGGCAAATATGGCTGCGATAACGAGCAAACTTGTGCCTATCACCAGTGGTTTATTAACCCGGAACGCCTTGCGCGGTTGCGCAGTGACAGGGGTAGGTACGGCAGCAGCAGATGCGGCTTTGGAGGTCACGACTTGCGCGGGCTGATCAACCTGTTTAATGCCTTGAACAATTTCTTTTATGGCCCGGGCAACCTTGTTGATTTGATCGCGATACAAAATCTGATTTGAAACCTTGATTTGTTCGTCGTCCTTGGCACGCAATTGCCGGTTTACGCCAGGAAGCCTGTAGATAAAGTCTATACTTCGCATTACCTCCCCGGTCTCTTTTTCAAAAAGGGCCAGGTCTTCTGGTTCCAGGTCATGTATGCGTACAGGCAATATCCGGCTGGCTACGTTGCCATTGGTAAGCTTCACGTGCTGTCCGAACCGATCGCTGCGTATGAGGTTGATGAATGCCAGAAATTCATGTTGCCAGGCAAAGCTCTTGGGATCGCAATAGGTTTGCGATACAATGGGAATGACGATCAAACTGTTTAGTCGTTTGCTGAGCGACAAGTCTACGTTATGGGTCTCCAGCAATCCGTCATGCGGATTTTCATCAAAGTAGATGGACACATCATCCTTGAAGGTGGCCTCCAGTTCTTTCTTCAAGTTGGTCACAAATTCAGTCACCCAACCATCGTACTTATTGTCTTTCTGACGGTAGGAGATAAAGATATCGTGTTCGAAGCCCGGAAGTAGTGCCATGGACAGGTCAGGGTAGGGGTATTACCAAAGATAAGATTTATCCTGATAATGGGATGCCCCAAATGGGTTGATTCAGCACTGTCTAATGAGACAACAAAAAACCCGGCTCATCGCCGGGTCTTTTATAGGTTGATTAATTAACCAGATTATTTGATATGACCATATTTTCTGGAGAAGCGTTCGTAAAGTTCTTCCTGCTTGTTGGGCAGGGTGACCAGTTTGCCGCGGATAAAAGCAACGGAAACTTTGCTGACCCGAATCTCCAGGATGTCGCCGTCGCTCACGAAGAGCGATGCGTCTTTACCTACTTCCAATGAACCCACACGACCTTCAATGCCCAGGGCCTTGGCGGGATTCAGGGTAATGGCCTGAATAGCTTCTTCGGGCTTCATGCCATAGGCAACAGCGGTGCCGGCGTAAAAGGGCAGGTTGCGCGCCCCACCCAGCATGCCT
>DNZD01000030.1 GCA_003504855.1 Cytophagales bacterium | reverse complement strand
AAGCCCTTCAATGCCATTTCAACCTGTCGGCGCAAGAACATCTTGAGTGGATTGATTTGCTGGACATTGGCTGTGACCAGTGAACCATAGAATAACGTGATCAACAGGTTCGTTACGTCGCGTGTTGACGTAGCCCGTGTAATCTCTTTCTTGAAGATGGCCTCCAGTGTGAATTTCTCCAGCAATTGATCCAGTGAAAGGATCTCCATGCTGGTAGCTTCGGGATTAGCCGGAAACAGGAACTTCTTTTCTTCTGCTTTTACCGGAAAAGGTTTCAACGGACGGGCCGGATCAACCTGATAACCCACCAGACTCATATGGATGCCAGGATGTAGTTCGGCATCGTCGCTGAGCTTGTCAAACAGATACAGGATACCCTGAATACCTTCCCTGGGCTTTTCTTTCAACTCCACCAGCCGCCGCATACACCAAACACGAAAGTAGTACGCAAGAATGTCCTCTTTCCGCGGAAAATACTTGAACAGGGTAACTTTTGATATCTTCACTTTGGCACAGATATCTTCCACGTATAATTCCTCGAATGGCTTCTTGCCAATCAGTTTCAGGCTTTGGTCCAGCACCGCCAGTTTCAGCCGTGCCGCTTTGTCTTTTCTCAGGCTCATGGGTAAAATGTGGGCGGAATTAATACATTAATCCGGAAATCACCTAAGACTTTTCGATAAGCGAATTTTATACCTTTAAACAGAAAATTACTTTTAGACCTAACCTACTCATCATGAACAAGATCATCTTATTACTGGCGGTTGCCATTGTTGTAGCATGTCAGGCTCCGGAGAAGCCTGCCAGGACGGGCCTCGTCGGAGACTCAGCCATGGTTGTATGTGCTAACCCCATCGCCTCGCAGGTCGGCGTTGACATCATGAAGAAAGGCGGCAACGCCGTAGATGCCGCCATTGCTGTCCAGTTTGCTCTCTGTGTAGTACATCCCAGTGCTGGTAACATTGGAGGTGGTGGTTTCATGGTGGTGCGGTTGGCGGATGGAAGTACCGCAGCACTCGACTTTCGCGAAACAGCTCCGGCCGCTGCGTCTACAGACATGTACCTGGATAAAGACAAGAATATTATACCCAAGCTGAGTACAGACGGCCACCTGGCTTCCGGAGTACCCGGCAGCGTGGATGGCATGATGGAAGCCCACAAAAAATACGGGACACTTACCTGGAGTGAACTTGTTCAGCCTGCCGTGGACCTGGCACTTACCGGCTTTCCCGTCACGGAGAAAATGGCCAAGAGCTTCAATGAGATTCACGATGACCTGGTGCGATTGAATACTGTACAGCCCGAATTCTTCCTCCGGGAGCAATGGAAAGAAGGCGACACGCTCCGCAATACAGACCTGGGACATACCCTCGAAAGGATTCGCGATCAGGGACGTGCCGGATTCTATGAAGGTAAAACGGCCGAAGACCTCGTAGCCGAAATGAAACGTGGCAAAGGTCTCATCACGCTGGAGGACCTGAAGAACTATCACTCGATCTGGCGCAATACCCTCACCGCCGATTACAAAGGATATAAGGTTATCTCCATGCCCCCCTCATCAAGTGGCGGCCTTTGTGTGATCCAATTACTTAAATCGGTCGAGCCCTATCCTGTGCAGACCTGGGGATTTCAAACATCATCTACAGTCCATCTGATGGTGGAAGCTGAACGCCGTGTATTTGCAGACCGGTCCAAATACATGGGTGACCCTGAGTTTTTCAAGGTGCCCATGACTGAATTGATCGACGCCAACTACCTGAAGGAACGGATGAGTACTTTCAATCCCGACTCAGCCACCCGGAGTGATAAGGTTCTCCCAGGCGTTATTCCCGGATATGAATCAGAACAAACGACCCACTTTTCCATCGTCGACCCCAAAGGAAATGCGGTAGCGATTACCACTACGCTTAATCTATCCTTTGGATCACGGGTAATCGTAGCCGGCTCAGGCTTTCTGCTGAACAATGAAATGGATGACTTCAGCTCCAAACCTGGCGAGCCCAACGTTTTTGGTGTGATCGGTGGAAAGGCCAACGCTATACAACCTCACAAGCGCATGTTGAGTGCCATGTCGCCAACGATTCTGGAAAAGGATGGCAAGCTATTTATGGTGCTGGGGTCTCCGGGTGGTTCCACCATCATCACCTCTGTATTTCAAACCGTGCTTAATGTACTGGAGCATGGCATGACCATGGAGGAAGCCGTGAATGCGCCTCGATTTCACAGTCAGTGGAGGCCAGACCTGATTATGGAAGAACCCAATGCTATTGGAAAAGCCGACAGCCTCGCCCTGGTGCAGAAAGGGCACACCATCAAAGCACGCACCACGTATGGCAAGGTTGACGCGATCCTGGTGATGAAGAATGGCAAGCTGGAAGGTGGCGCAGACCACCGCGGCGATGATGCAGCACGCGGATACTAGACCTTCCTAATCTTTAACAATTGTAAACTCAACCCGTCGGTTTAACCGGCGGGTTTCTTCATTGTCATTACCGGCGATCGGCTTGGCACCACCAAAGCCTTTGCCCGTAATGCGCTTCGGACTGATACCTTTGGAGACCAGGTAAGCCTTCACCCGATCTACCCGCTTCTGCGAAAGCCGCAGGTTGTGTTCCGGATGTCCCCTCCCGTCGGTATGTCCGCCCAACTGGATCTCTACCCGTGGGTTGGTCTTGAGAAAAGCAACTACCTGGTCAAGTTCATCATTGGATTCCGGCAACAGGTTGGGTGTACTTTGCTGAAAGAGTACGCTCTTCAAATTGACGGTGGCACCGATTTCGATGGGCTGAAGTTTATAATTCATTTCGAGTGCCTTCATCTCATAGGTCCGCACATCGAGCTTTTCAAAATTACCCACATAGCCTTCTGCTTCCACGCTGATGGCATATTCACTCACCGACGGAATCAGCAAGGAATAGCGCCCGTCAGCTCCAGCCTGTACTTCATAGTATTTATCGGCATGAAACGAAAGCTTTGCCTGCATCGGTTTGCCTGTTTTGCTATCAGTCACCTGACCAAACACCCGAAATTGCTTTTCATCCTCGGTGATGGCCTTTTCCCGAACGATCTCAACAATCTTGGCACCGCTTGCTGGCGCCTGCATCAGTGAATCCGGAAGGTCTTTGGGTGGCTTATAATACTGTACGTCGGCGTATCCATCGCTGTTGTGGGTACTGGTGAACAATGCAAATCCCGATTCAGGATACGTCCGGTAGAATAACTCGCGGCCTTCGCTGTTCACATTAGCACCCATGTTAACGGGTTGTGACCAATTCGTCCAGGAATCATCCAGTCGTTGTGAATAGTAGATATCAGTGGCACCATAGTTTTTGCGGCCATTCGATGCGAAATACAAAAACATACCATCCGCACTCAGGCTTGGACTCAACTCCTGTCGCGTCGTATTGATGGTGGTACCCAGGTTGATGGGCTCCGACCATTGACCATTGACGAGCTTCGAAATGTATATATCCTCGGCGCCCACCGTGACATAAGACTCAGCCGAGAAAACAAACACACCCAGTGTTGTTGAAAGATATCCGTGGGTCTCCTTGCCGCGGTCCATGAAATAGGGAATGTTGATCGATTGAGGTGGTGACCATCCTGTTGTTTCCTTTAATGACACGGAAACCCCCTGAGAACTTACCGGCTGCTGATCGGGCGCATAGTGCCCCAGGAGAAACAATCTGTTCCCATCATGGGAAATTCCACATACGGCGTTGTAAGCACTGTTGTTTATTAAAGCACCCCCGTGTTGAGGCTGTGACCAGGAGGAGCCCGTCCAGATTGACATCCAGATA
>DNZD01000359.1 GCA_003504855.1 Cytophagales bacterium | reverse complement strand
CGGATACCCATCACCGCAGCGAATTGGTTCAGGCGTTGATGCGCGAACTTGAACTACAAAAGAACTATACCCAAGAACCTATTCGCACGCTGTACTTCGGCGGCGGAACGCCTTCGTTGCTCACGCGTGACGAGTTGTCCGGTTTGATCGATGCCGTTCGAGAGAATTATTCACTTGATGCAACCGCTGAGATAACCCTCGAAGCCAATCCAGACGACCTGACGCGTGAGCATCTTATGGATCTTCATCAGGTGGGCATCAATCGGTTGAGCATCGGGATACAATCTTTTGATCCAACCACACTCCGGTTTCTTCACCGCGTTCATGACGCGGACCGGGCCAGACAATGTCTTCATGATGCCCGGGATGCCGGATTCAACAATATCAGCATCGATCTCATTTATGCGATACCCGGCCATGGTGAAGAGTCGTGGGCAGGTGCTTTGCGAGAGGCCATTGGCTTTTCACCTGAACACATATCGTCGTATGCGCTCACCATCGAAGAGCGCACCGTATTTGGCAACTGGAAAAAGCGGGGCAAGTTAGTACCGGCACAGGAGGAAACTGCTGCGCGTCAGTTTGAGCGCCTGATGGACGTCTTGTCTGCGGCAGGTTATGATCATTATGAGATTTCCAACTTCAGCAAGTCCGGGTTTCAATCGAAACACAACAGCAGTTATTGGGCGGGCGTTCCTTACCTGGGAATAGGACCAAGTGCCCACTCATTTGACGGCGCCACCCGACAATTTAATATCCGGAACAACGCTCAATATGTCCGTTCTATTCAAACAGGGGTAATTCCTGCCGAACGGGAAATTCTCACCCGATCGAATCAAATCAATGAGTATCTGCTCACCTCCCTGCGCACCTCGCGCGGATGTGACTTTGATATCATTCTTAAGCGGTGGCATGAACCATTGTTGGCAACCCGACAAGCATACATTACCCGTTTGGTTGACCAGCAACTTGTGGTATTGGTGGGTTCCGTGATGCAATTGACCAGGTCTGGAAAACTCCTGGCTGACCAGCTGATTGAGGACCTGATGGTGGAGGGCTGATCAGGACAACTTGGGAGTTCCGGCCCAACGTATTAATTTGAGCATTCATTACCCCCAATGACCTCAGAGGAAAAGCGTGTTTATTTGCTATTGAAGGCGGTTATCTTCTACTACCACGGATTAGATCCGGAAGAGAAGGTGGACCTGGAAGGAGTAGCAGACCGATTGAGCGCTTCAGAAGAGTTGAAGTGGGCGGTTGATTTTATTGAAAAGGACCAGCTTACCTCATTTGAGCGGGCGCGCACATTTCTTAATGATATTATTGGTGACTATACCAAAGAGAAGCGGGTTGAACTGATCAACATGGTTTGGGAATCCAACAACCTCAAGGGCTACGTCACTGAGATGGAAGCAACAGCTATGCTCAAACTTGCCCGTGATTGGAAAGTGGAAAAGGAGCTCGTTGATTTGGTGATGAAGTAGTCCTTTCTGCCGGCCGGGAAGTTATAAACTCATCATATCCTTAAACTTGGCAGCCTGACGCCGGCTTACCTCCACCTTGTCACCTCCACGGAGTTTTACCATCAGCCCTCCATTGAACCAGGGCTCAATGCCTTCTACCCAACTCAGGTTGACGATGTGCTTTCGGCTGGCCCGGAAAAAGGCACGCTCATCCAGTTTCTCGTCCAATGCGTTGAGCGATTTATGAATCATGGGGCGGTTGGTATCAAAGTACACTTTGATATAATTGCCATCAGACTCGAACAACCGAATGTTGGCGAGGCTCACAAACCAGCACCGCTCTCCGTCTTTTACAAAAACCTGATCTTCCAGACCCAACTTCTGGTCACGGCCTTTGCCCGACCGGGTGCGCTCCTTTTCCTGGATCCTATGAACGGCCTCGGACAGGCGCTCGGCTGTGATGGGCTTGAGCAGGTAATCCAAGGCACTTACTTCAAAGGCTTTGATGGCAAACTCATCGTAGGCCGTGGTGAACACCACCAGGGGTACGGTGTCGAGTGATTCAAGCAACTGAAAGCCGGTGCGACCAGGCATTTGAATGTCCAGAAAGAGCAAATCAGGATTCAGGTCGGTTATCATTTGCTCAGCTTCATCTGCGTTCTGGGCTTCACCGACGATCTCGATGGAAGGGTGCTCCTCCAACAACTTCATCAGTTCTTTGCGGGCCAACCGCTCATCATCAACAATCAGGGCTTTCATGGTTTCGGTCTTATCGTGAAAAATACATTAAATCATTAACGCAAATGCGGTATTTCCAATTCAGTTAAAACAAAAGTATTGTTTTCGGAGAGTATTCGAAATGAGGCCTTATCGCCATAAATCAGTTTAAGGCGCTGTTTGGTGTTTTGCAATCCCAGGCCACCACCTTCACGTCGGGTTCCGTTCAGGTAATGTCCGCTGTTTCTGATTTGTATGCTGAGGCGGTCATTTACAACAGAAGATTTTATCTGCACTACGCCGCCCGCTGTAAGTTTAGCTATGCCGTGCTTGATTCCATTCTCAACGAGTGTCTGGATCATCAGGGGAGGAACCAGAAAATCGCGGGAAGCAGGATCGATATCAAACGTTGTTTGCAATCGCTCTTCAAAGCGGATACTTTCCAGTCCGAGGTAGTCGTTGACGATTTTCAGTTCATCTTCAAAGCGGGTCAATCCCCGCTTACCGGTGGTGAGGGAGTTGCGAAGGATGTTCGAGAGCTGATTAATGGCCTGCTTGCTCTTTACCGGATTTTCGTCCACCAGGGCCCGGATGCTGTTCAGGGCATTAAAAATAAAATGGGGATTCAGCTGAGACTTCAGGTTATTCAATTCGATTTCCTTGGCCGAAGCTTCCAGCTTGAGTGATGTGTTATATCGTTCGAAATAATTGTAGATGAAGTATAACACACACCACAGGAAGAAGATGAACGCATAGATAAAGCTGAGTCCAATGATGTTCTTGATATCGAAGGCGACCTTATTACTGAACAGTCCCAGCGGAAGCGAAATTGGCACACGGAGAAAGTACATGATAAGTCCCAGGATGACGACGCTCAGGATTACCCGTGGAATCAGGATGGACATGCCTTGGTCAAGCCAGCGGCGACGGTTGATCAGGTTGCGGAATCCGTGGCTGAGCAACAGGCAGAAGAATGCTTCATATACCAGGAAGATGATTCGCTGGGTGCTTACCCCCTGGTTGGACGCAAACACACTCACGATAATCTGCAGGAAGGCATAGAAAGTCCAGCCTCCTACCTGCAGCGTCCAGTATAACCGTGATTTGTTTACCATGTTACGGCAAAGGTAGAAATAAGCAAAAAGGTGGATAGCCCTGTTTTACGGACGGTTGAGTCCATTCTCTTCTACTGAAGCTCCGGTTTCAGGTACCTGCCGGTATAGCTTGCCGGGTTCCTGGCCACGTCATCAGGAGTGCCCATGGCAACAATTCTTCCTCCTTTTGCGCCACCTTCCGGGCCCAGGTCAATCAACCGATCGGCTGATTTGATAATATCCATATTGTGCTCAATGACCAGCACCGTGTTCCCTTTGTCAACGAGCTTTTGCAAAACATCCAGGAGATGCGAGATGTCCTGAAAGTGCAATCCCGTTGTCGGCTCGTCAAGGATATATAATGTCTTGCCGGTATCACGCTTGGACAATTCGGTGGCGAGTTTTACCCGTTGTGCTTCGCCACCCGACAGGGTGGTGGCATGTTGCCCCAGTGAGATGTATCCCAGGCCCACATCATTAAGGGTTTCAATTTTGCGAAGGATCTTGGGCTGGTTCTCAAAAAAGACCACGGCTTCCTCCACCGTCATGTCGAGCACATCTGAAATTGATTTTCCCTTGAACCTGACTTCCAGCGTTTCCCGGTTATAGCGTTTGCCTTTACAGGTTTCGCAGTGTACATAAACATCGGGAAGGAATTCCATTTCAATGAGACGAAGGCCCGCCCCTTCGCATGTTTCACAGCGTCCGCCTTTTACATTGAACGAAAAGCGTCCTGGCTTATAGCCCCTGATTTTTGCTTCGGGCAGTTGCGCAAAGAGGTCCCGGATATCTGAAAAGACAGTGGTATAGGTAGCCGGATTTGATCGCGGGGTGCGACCGATCGGCGACTGATCCACTTCAATCACCTTGTCGATGTGCTGAAGGCCGTCCACTTTTTTGAAAGGCAATGGCTCCGCATGGGCATGAAAGAAATGCTTGTTGAGAATGGGAAACAAAGTATCATGAATCAGGGTAGACTTCCCGCTGCCTGACACCCCGGTAACACAGGTGAATGTGCCCAGCTCAATTTTCAGATCAATGTTCTTGAGGTTATTCCCGTTTGCACCTTTGAGGGATAGTACCTGGCCATTGCCAGGTCGCTTTTTCTTAAGGTACGGGATTGACAGGCTGCCGTTCAGGTACCTGGAGGTGGTGCTGTTGTTGGTAAGGAATGACGAGGGTGTGCCCGCAGCGACAACCTGCCCGCCATGTCGTCCGGCGCCAGGGCCTACATCGATCACATAGTCTGATGCCAGCATCATGTCTTTATCATGCTCTACTACTACCACCGAGTTGCCCAGGTCCCGAAGATCCTGTAAGGCTTTTATCAGTTTCACGTTATCCCGGGCATGCAAGCCAATGCTGGGTTCGTCAAGGATGTACAGTACGCCCACCAGTTGCGTTCCGATCTGGGTTGCCAACCGGATGCGTTGCGCCTCGCCGCCACTCAAGGTGCGCAGGGGGCGATCGAGATTGAGGTATTCCAATCCTACATCCAGCAAAAAGCCAATGCGTTTGCGTATTTCTTTCAGCACCTCGGATGCAATCACCCGTTGTTTGTCATTAAGTCGATCTTCAAGGCCAGTCATCCAACGACTCAACTCCTGAATATCCAGTCGCGCCAGTTCGGAAATATTCTTCCCGTCAATCTTAATATATAAAGATTCCTTCTTCAGGCGGGCGCCCTTGCATTCGGGACAGGTTTTCACTACCGTGAAGTCCTCAGCCCATTTACGGATGGAGTCTGATCCTTCGTCGCGCTGTTTTTCAAGAAAATTAATAATTCCTTCGAAGCGTGTATTCCATTCCGTGCCCGGATACTTTACGGATGCGACAGCCACGGGTACATCATCACCATACAAGAGTGTCTTGATCACTTCGGCCGGTATATCCTGTAACGGGGTGCTCAAAGAAAACTTATGACGCTTGAGGATGGCTTCAATTTTTTTGAAGATCCAGATATCACGGTATTCACCGAGAGGAAGAATGCCGCCCCGTGCGATGCTTACTTTTTTGTTGGGCATCACCGACTCTTCCGTGATTTCTTCGATCACACCAAGACCCGCACAGGAGGGACATGCCCCATAAGGTGAGTTGAACGAAAAAAGATTTGGCGCAGGCTCATCATAGGACAATCCTGTGGTGGGGTCCATGAGGTATTTGGAGAAATGGTGGACCTTGTTGTTATCCTCCAGGGCCATCATCACCCCCTTCCCTTCCTTGAGCGCCAATGCTACAGATTGTGCAATGCGATAACGGTCCTTTTCATCCGGCACAATGCGGTCAATGACGACCTCGATGTCGTGAATCTTGTAGCGGTCCACCTGCATTTTGGCCGTAATCTCTTCGACCGCACCATCAATGCGGACCTTGGCATATCCGCTCTTGCGGATCTGAACAAAAAGTTCGCGGTAATGCCCTTTCCTGCCCCGAACCACCGGTGCCAGCAGTGTCAATTTTCTTCCCCTGAATAGCTGGATCAGGTTATTGATGATCTGATCTTCAGACTGCCGCACCATCTTTTGTCCGGAGAGATAGGAGAATGCCTCTCCGGCCCGGGCAAAGAGCAAACGCATGAAATCATAGATTTCAGTGACAGTTCCCACCGTCGAGCGGGGGTTTCGCGAGGTTGTTTTTTGCTCAATGGATATCACCGGACTCAGTCCGTTGATCTTGTCAACGTCCGGTCGCTCCAGGTTGCCAATAAAACTGCGGGCATAGGCGGAGAAGCTTTCCATGTAGCGGCGCTGACCTTCCGCGTAAAGCGTATCAAATGCGAGGGATGATTTGCCGCTACCACTAATACCCGTGATCACCACCAATTTATTTCTCGGGATGTTGACGCTGACATTCTTCAGGTTATGTTCTCTGGCGCCGACGATTTCGATCACGTCATGGCCGGTGGCATCAGCCGGAGGAGGAGTATTACGGATTGGTTTCGCCATGATGGTGCGGGGTGGCTAAAATACAGCCCCGCAGTTTATGATCTAAAAATATTTGCGATGAAAAACTAAGTGGTGAGCTCAGCTTTTAATGAGGAACTGTTCCAGGTCCTTCAACTTGAGGATACCTTCATAAAAGGCTTTGCCAAAAATAACAGCAAAAATGCCCATTTCATTTAACCGGCGAATGTCGTCTACGCCGCGAATGCCACCACTCGCCAACACTTTCAGGTTGGGGAATTCGGCGAGTATTTCCTGATAAAAGTTGAAATCAGGTCCTTCGAGTACACCATCACGGGAAATGTCAGTACACTTGGCATATTTGAGCCCCTTATCATAAAAGAAGTGAAGGTGCTCGAAGAGTTTTAATTCAGACTGCTTAGCCCATCCCCGAAAGGCTACCTGTTTTGTTTTTACGTCTGTCACATCTGCACTCAGGGTTATTTTTTCACGTCCAAAAGACATGACCCATGAGGCAAACAATTCAGGGTTGGTGATAGCGATACTTGAGGCTGTGATGTAGTCTGCTCCAAATTCGTAGGCGCTGCTGATATCACCATCGGTGCTGATGCCCCCGGTGAAATCAATCTTGAGGTCGGTATGGTTCGCAACGGCTTCCAGCACATGAAAATTCTTGGGGCTTCCACGCTCTGCGCCGTCCAGGTCGACCAGGTGAACCACATCGATTCCATGGTCCTCAAACCGCTTGGCGAGGTCCAGTGGATTTTCGTCATAGGCTTTCTCGCTGGTGGGGTCACCTTTTCTCATCTTGACGACCTTGCCCCGGCGAATGGCGATGGATGGGATTACTTGAATCATTGTCCTAAAACTAACTCAAATTTTCAAGTCCATAAAAGTTTGGCACTACTTTTCGGAGAAGAGACCCCATGTATCCGTACGGCCTTTTAGCTACTTTTAATGTCATGAATCGATTGCACTTAGTCCTGGTGGCCGTTCTGGCGGCTCATGGGTTGTTTGGCCAATCCCGGCTTCGCAAGATGCCAGCAAACGTTAACCACTCGTCCATCAACAACTCGGCACCATTTATTGCATTGGATGGCAACACGATCGTGTACCTGGCTGATGTGGCCGAGGACAATGCCCTGACCCTTAACCAAACCAATAAATCAGGTACCAATTGGACTGACCCGGTGATCTTACCCCGGGCTGTCAACAATCACCTGAATTATTTATATGGGTTTGGCTTGAGCCCGGACGGAAATATCCTCTACATCAGCAATGCAAAGTCCAATGGTATGGGCGGCTACGATATCTATGCTTGTTCGCGCCGCGGCAGCTCCTGGGCAGAGCCTGTCAACCTGCTCAACCCAATTAATTCAAAACTTAATGACGCCTGCCCTTCGCCATCCGCCGACGGCATGGCTTTTTATTTCATGCGCTGTGAAACCATGACCGGCACACAGGCCGACCGGTGCAAACTAATGGTGGCCCGAAAGAAACCCAATGGACAATGGGATGAACCCACTGAATTACCTGCCTTTATCAACACAGGCAATTCACAGTCACCACGGATTATGGGCGATGGGGAAACGCTGATTTTTGCCTCCAACAAGCTGCAACCCAACAAAGGAGGCATGGATTTGTATTTGACGCGATTCCAGAACAATACGTGGACCCCACCGCTGGCGCTGGACTTTGCAAATACACCCGGTGACGATCAGTTTGTGAGTGCTTCATCCCTGGGCCGATACCTGTTGAAGCATGTGCCTGGCACGCGTGTTACCGAATTGGTAGAGTTGTTGTTCCCTGCCGAGCTCAGGCCAAAGACCACCATCAAAATTGAAGGTCAGGTTTCAGGACCCGATCAACCCGGGTCGGCATTCGTGTCCATATTTGATCTGCGCAATAACACCAAGGTTTTTGCAACCAACCCCAATTCAGCTGGCCAATTTGTAGCCTATGTTAAAGAGGGATCGGTGTATGACTTGTCCATTGAGCCTGCACTTGATAACTACACGTTTTATTCCAGGCATTTTGACCTGACCAAAGAGAAGTTTTCATTGCTTGAAAAGGTGAGTGCCAAACTGAAAGCTGCTGCCGCAGGAGATACCATTCAGCTGGAGGGGATTGGATACCGCGACCTTACTGCGGACCTCGACCCGCTGTCGGCACAGGAACTGCGTCGCGTGAAGCGCCTCATGGATGGCAACCCACGTCTCAACTTCACTTTTGAGTTAACCCTGGAACCTTACCTCAACGATACGCTAAAGATTTCGCCCGATATGACCGAAATACAACGGGATACTATTCGAGTTCCGGTCAGCTATGCCGTTGACTCAGTAACCACGGCCACACGCGACTCGCTGGTAGTGAAAGTGCGGTACCACAATAACAGAACGACAGCCCAGGCACAAACGCTCCGGGATTATTTCACTAAAGCGGGGGTGAACAATGATCGGCTTAAGTTCTCGCAAAAATTGTTGTCTGCACCTTTAGGCGAAGCCGATAAGCCTCGCACCAGGGTTAAGCTGATTATTCGTTAACCACAAACGATACCACGACCAGGGTCTTATCCCAGGCGAGTACTAGTTCAAGCGCATCATCAGCCTTTTCAATTCTGATGGTGAATTGTTCAAATTCTTTTTCAGTTTGCATCACGGGGACTTCGATTACCAGTGCATCCGTTTTCTCATCGCGGGCAGCCTGGCCATTTTTCATTACATCAACTCCCCAATTCGGCACGCTGGAGTTAAACACTACCTGCCATGAAGTCTCATTTGGCACAGTCCACAATGAATACCTGCCTTTCTTGAGGATTTTGCCGCCAATCGTGATGTCTTTGTTGGTTTCCAGCGTGGTTGGCTCGTTGGCACCTGTACGCCAGGTTTTTCCATAAGGAACCAGGGCACCAAAAATCTGACGGCCTTTTTTGAATGGACGGTTGTAAGACACCGCTATGCGCAGGTCGCCTTCCTCATAGGAAACCAATTCCTCCGGGCTATGGGATTTGGTGAATTTATAGCCTACCAGGATCGCTACCACGGCGCCCAGGGCTACCACCAGGCCGGAAATCAGAATCACTTTTTTCATTGCTAGACAGGAGCTAAGTGCGATTTAAACTCAAAATACAGATATAATGTTTCCGCATGATCTCAAATATTGCAAGAAATGGCAAATCCGGGTTAAATTGGCGGCCTAAACAATTTCTTATGTGGTTTTTCTTTGGAGTCGTTTGCCCGTTGTTCCTCCTTGCTTTCATTTCGCCCTGGCTATTTCCCAACAAATCAGTTAGCAACAACGAACACGACGTTAAGCACTGATCCGGGATCAGTCGAATGAATATTTGCGTTTTTTGCGGGTCTGCAACCGGGCACCATGCCCGCTATACTGATGCGGCCCGTACCGTAGGCGAATTCATCGCCAAACACGGTCATACCCTGGTATATGGTGGCGGCAATATTGGCCTCATGGGCATTGTTGCTGATTCCACTTTATTGCACGGTGGGAAGGCAATCGGTGTAATTCCGGATTTTCTGATGAGGCGGGAAGTTGGACACCACGGGCTTACCGAACTCATTATTGTTGATTCGATGCATGAGCGCAAAAAGAAAATGGCCGACCTCGCTGATGTATTCATTGCCCTTCCTGGCGGTTGGGGTACACTGGATGAACTGGCCGAGATCCTTACCTGGCGCCAATTGCACCTCGTGAATCAGCCCGTCGGTCTCCTGAATCTGCATGGGTTCTTTACACCCCTTGTCGATCAGATGAAAACCATGGCTGATGAAGGCTTTCTGGCAGCCGAAAACCTGAAATTTCTTACTATCGCGGATTCTCCTGTCAAATTGCTCACCGCACTGGGGGTAGTTGCCGTTTAACAATTATTTCATTTCTGTTTTTTTTCAATAGTTTTAAGCGGGGCAACTCGGCTCATGCGCTTTCTTAAACTGTACATTCTCTTTTTGATGCTTCCTGTCGTGGCGCACGGCCAGTTGGGCTTAGCCATTACTGGTGGCAGACATAAGGTGAAGTTCCCCATTGAAATTGTGAACAACCTGGTGATCGTGCCGGTGGTATTGAATGGGCAATTGCCTTTGAAGTTTATCCTTGATACCGGAGTGCGTACCACCATTCTCACGGAACGCAGTTTCAGCGATCTCTTAAAACTCAACTATGGCAGGCATTATATGGTTGCCGGGCCCGGTGGTGATAAAGTAGTTGAAGCCTACGTCACCAACAATGTAACACTTGATCTTCCCGGGCTGCATGGCGAAGGTCATGCTGTGCTCGTGCTTGAAAAAGACTATCTGGAACTTCGCAATTACCTGGGTACGGATGTGCAAGGCGTATTGGGCTATGAAATATTCAGTCGGTTTATCGTTCAGATCGATTACAAAGAAAAGGAAGTGACCATTATCCGTCCAGAATTTTTCCAGCCTGGCAAGCGATATGAAATGCTGCCCATGCACGTTGAGGATACCAAACCGTATATTCAGGCGTCGGTTCAAATGAGCAATGGTGTTGTTGTTCCTGCCAAATTGCTTGTTGACAGTGGAGCCAGTCACGGACTGGTTCTGGATCCTTCCTCCAACAAGGAAATATTCATTCCTGAAAAAAACGTGCAAAGTCTGATCGGACGCGGACTGGGCGGACTCATTACGGGTAGAATTGGCCGCATCCGGGGCGTGACGGTCGGAAAGTTTACCATTGATAATCCCATTGTAAATTTTCCAGATGCCAATTCCTACATCGATACCCTCAAGGCAACCGACATATTCAGAAATGGGACCCTCGGCGGTGAAATACTCAGTCGGTTTACCACCATTTATGACTTCCCGCGCGAGCGCCTCTACCTGAAGAAAAACAGCAGCTTTTCGAATGCCTTCCACTTCAACATGAGTGGGCTGACGCTAAAGGCAAAAGGCTCGAGGCTCCGGAAATATGAAATTACTGACGTTCGAAAAGATTCACCTGCTGACAAGGCCGGCATTAAGAGTGGCGACGAACTGGTGAGTATCAACGGGGTGCAGGCGAAGGAACTGGACCTGGGACGGGTGAATGGTGAATTCAACCAAAAGCCCGGAAAAAAAATCAAAGTAGAGTTGCTTCGAAATGGTGAGAAAGTAACCCGGCACTTTGCCCTGGAAAGTCAGATCTAGAGCATGGCCGCCTGAATCCATTCCCGCAGGGGCCTGCGGCGTGTGCGGCCGTAAGATCTTACCCAATGTTGCTGCATGAGCCTGAAGTGATTTGCATTAATCATTTCACGGTACAACTTCTCTCCGGACAACTGACTTTTCAGAACAAAGTTCATAACCCCGGAGCCAATGGTCTCCTGATAGTTGGAATTCTTTACTACTGTTATCGGGACATCGCCGGCCAACCGCTGAATGTGCTGCACCAGTTTATGCAGTTCCCGGCACCCCATGTTGTCATCAATTAGAATGTGCTGGGGCTCAAAATGATTCAAGCGTTGAAGCGTTGAGGTGAGGTCAAAAGCCAGTTCCGTAAGAATCCGCTTGTACGGAATTTCCTGTAAGGAATAACAAACCTGACTAAGTTCGATGGGATTGTTACCAATGAGTAATACACGCCAACTACTATGTCTATTCGCTTCATTCATACCCTTAAGATTCGTTAGTTGTCACCGGGTAACCACTGCTTGAAAACTTTATTATTTGCCACCGATGTTTACGGAAAAGCGAATACTTAGTTTTAACGAATGAAAGATGTGAAAATTGTCATTGTTGGTGGTGGTCTTGCCGGATTAATTTCTTCAATTCACCTCGCCAGGATAGGTATAAAGGCGTATGTCATAGAGAAAAAGATGTATCCCTTTCATCGGGTTTGCGGTGAATACATCTCTAATGAGGTTGTGCCTTACCTGGACGATCTGGGTTGCTATCCACACGAATTGAGGCCATCGCAGATTAATCGCTTCGAACTAACCTCGGTGAATGGCAGGTCGGCATCCATGCCACTTGATCTCGGTGGCTTTGGCGTCAGTCGCTATGCATTTGATCAATACCTTTATCAAAAGGCGCAATCCCTTGGCGTAAGGTTCTGCACGGGTAGTGAAGTTGAGTCGATAGTTTATAATAGAAACACATTTACGGTGCGCACATCTCAACAAGAACATGAGGCAGACATTGTGATTGGCGCGTTCGGCAAGCGTTCCCGGTTGGATGGATATCTCAAGCGCGGGTTTTTCGGCAGACGTTCACCTTATGTAGGTGTGAAATATCACATCAGGCTTTCTGGTTTTGCAGATGACCTCATTGCATTGCACAATTTCAAAAACGGATACTGTGGCATCAGCCAGGTAGAGGATGGCCGAATCAATCTGTGCTACCTCACCCACCGGGACAACGTAAAGAAATATGGTAATGTACGGGACATGGAGACGCAGGTACTGTACCAAAATCCATTCCTTCAGCAGATCTTCTCAACGGCCACCTTTCTTTTTGAAAAACCAGAAGTCATCAATGAGATCTCCTTTGAAACCAAATCACCGGTAGCGCATCACATCCTTATGGCTGGTGACGCAGCCGGCATGATTACTCCACTGTGCGGAAACGGCATGGCGCTGGCCATTCATGGTGCGAAGGTGTTGAGTGAGCATGTCATTCGATATGTGGAAGACAAATCCTATGACCGCGACCAGCTGGAGCAGGACTACACCAGCGCCTGGAATTCGTTGTTCTCGAGAAGACTATGGGCAGGACGGCAGATACAACAATTATTTGGTGGCATATGGAGTTCAAACCTGGCCGTCTCGCTGGCCAACAGCACGCCAGGCGTTGCTCGCTATCTGATGAAAAAAACCCATGGCGAGCCCTTCTCCATGTCAAACGAAATTTGATGCGTTTATCTTTCCGGGACACCTCAACCATAAAAAGTGCGGCCTGTATCTCATTTTTTGATACTTTGTATTTCAAACTCAATTTGTCATGATCAACACCAATCGCCGTGAATTCATCAGAACCCTGGGCCTGCTGACTGCCGGAGGCACCCTGGGCGCAGGAATTTTAGACGCCTGCTCTTCAAAACCAGCTGCCGTAGCAACGCCGGAATTGTTCTTCAAGATTTCATTGGCCGAATGGTCACTGCATCGGGCCTTGTTTGATAACAAAATGACTAACCTTGATTTCCCCGTAAGGGCCAGTAAGGAGTTTGGTATTCATGCAGTAGAATATGTGAATTCATTCTTCAAGGACAAGGCCAGGGACACTGCTTACCTCAACGACCTGAAACAGCGCTGCGATGACAACGGGGTTACCAGTGTCCTGATCATGATTGATGGCGAAGGGGCCATGGGAGATTTGGATGCCGCTAAACGACAGGTAACAGTGGAGAATCACTTTCGCTGGGTAGATGCAGCAAAATTTCTTGGCTGCCATTCCATTCGGGTCAATTGTTCGGGTGATGGCGACCGTGCTGAGGTGGCGAAAGCGGGGGCAGAGGGCCTGCATAAACTCAGTGAGTATGGCCAAAGTGCAGGCATAAACATTATTGTCGAAAACCACGGCGGTATGTCTTCTGACGGAAAATGGCTAAGTGGTGTGATCTCCTCAGTGGGTATGCCGAATTGCGGCACCCTCCCCGACTTCGGAAATTTCTGCGTGCGTTATGGCGATAAGGCAAAAGGCGAGCCGGGCTGTGCGGAACAGTATGATCGCTATCAGGGTGTAACCGAGTTGATGCCTTTTGCCAAAGGTGTTAGCGCCAAGACGTATGACTTTGATGAAGACGGAAATTGCATCGAAACTGACTACACAAGGATGTTACCAATTGTGAAAGCAGCTGGTTACACGAATTTTATTGGAATAGAATACGAAGGCGACAAGCTTTCCGAAGAAGACGGCATCCGGGCTACGAAGAAATTACTCGAAAGGCTGGGGGCAATCTAAAACAGATATTCCCCGATGTGGCTGATGGACAGGAACAGCCAGACAAAGAAAATATTGAGACAAAGGGCTGAGATGAAATTCAACCGCATGGCATGTCCATAGTCGGCCCTGGCTGGATTTTGCCAAACCCGCAAGAACCAATATCCGAAATACAACACCACGGGAGTAAGTGCCTGCAGAAAAGTGATACCATATTTCATCAGTTGAAATTGCCGGAAGTACAATAGAAAGCCAACCGTGGTAACGCCAAAAAAAACAGCGGCAAATATAAATGTGCCGCGAATACCCAACCTTCGGCTCAGGGTGTAATCTCCATGGGCCTCGTCTTCTTCATGTTGGTATACCTGGGTCATGGGATAATTGGCCCAAAGCATGAGGGTGGTGAGGGCAGCCGGAAAGATGATTCGCAGGTGGAGGAGATTTTCCGGTTCATAGTTATTGATACCGATGTAGCACATGCAAAAGGTGAAAAATCCCTGAAAAACACCGGTCACTAACCAACCCAGGATTGGATATTTCTTCAGCCGGATGGACGGGTGGCTGTAAGCCTTAGAGACGAGTCCATAGATGAGGAGCATCATCGAAAACCAATATGAAACACAAAGGAATCCGAGAACAATGGCCATTACATCCAGCAAGAGGGATGTCCAATACAATTCTTTTGAAACCGGCGGTGGGTTTTTCAGTCCACCAATACTCTTTTCATCTTTATCAAAATAGCTATTGAATCCATTGCTGGCAGGGTAAAGCAGAAGATGAATAATGATAAAGGCCCATTTCAGTCTGGATTCGCCCAAGTTTGGTGAAATGGCCAGTGCAAACAGGAATACCGGCATCAGAAAAAATGAAAAGGGAATCCGAAGATGCAGCAGGGTAGATTTATATATCATGGGCTTGAAACTAAATGTCTAAATTATTCCTTTTTGGGTTATAATTGATGTTCATGAGTTTTATCTCGGCAATAGGTACCGCAACACCTTCGGGTATTTTTACTCAAAGCACAATCGCTGAGTTTATGATCCGGGCTATGCAGCTCGATGAAGATGACGCCCGGAAAATCAGGGTGTTGTTCCGTGCCAGCGGCATTGAAACCCGGCATTCGGTAATTGACGACTATGGCAAGCGGGATCAGTTCACATTTTATGAAAATACACTAGCGCTTGATCCGTTTCCGACTACCCGGCGAAGGGTGACCTTATACCAGCAGCATGCGCTGTCTATAAGCCTTGAAGCGGTGCATAGCTGTTTGGGTAGCAGACCTGAGATCAAAAAAGAATCCATCACGCACCTGCTGGTGGTTAGTTGTACCGGCATGTACGCTCCAGGTTTGGATATTGATCTGGTGAAGGCCCTGGGGCTTCCTGTTTCCGTACAGCGTACCTGCATCAATTTCATGGGGTGTTATGCAGCTTTCAATGCACTCAAGCTTGCAGATGCTATTGTTCGAAGCCAGCCGGAAGCCAAGGTGCTCATCGTTTGCACTGAGTTATGTACCATTCATTTTCAAAAAGAGAATACCGAAGACAATATGTTGGCGAATGCATTGTTTGCGGACGGTTCCGCGGCCGTGCTTGTAGAAGGGACTATACAAAAAGGGGTTCAACTTCAGCTGGAACGTTTTTATGGTGAACTCGCATTTGCGGGTGAGCACGATATGACCTGGGGAATTGGTGATCATGGATTTGAAATGCGGCTTTCTTCGTACGTGCCGGATATCGTTCGCACCGGCATCAGGCACCTGAGTCGGTCGCTCCTCAGTCAGTTACAACTTGATCTTTCTGATGTGCACTGGTATGCTATTCACCCGGGTGGTAAACGGATCCTGGAGGTCATTGAGTCAGAGTTGGCACTGACCCGCGAACACAACCATTCGGCGTATGAGGTGCTTCGGAAATTCGGAAATATGTCTTCACCAACCGTATTGTTTGTATTGCAAGATGTATGGAATCGGCTTCAGGCCGGAGATCATAACAAACGCATGTTGAGCTTCGCGTTTGGTCCGGGTCTAACCCTGGAGAGTATGTTACTGCGTATCCAACATACCGCCTGATTAACTATGAATCGATTTGCACAGCGCTCTGCGGAGATTGAGATCATGGATGATCTGGATTGTCAGGGTCCGGTCGTGGATCAGACCTTGCGCGAGCTTGAATTCATCAATCGTTGGTTGGGTGGAAATGCAGTGACCCTGCAGGGTGTTCAGCAATTGATACACGATCATTCCGGTAAAATCTCGATTGCGGACCTGGGCTGTGGCGGTGGGGATATGCTCAAGTTGATTGCTGAATTTGGTCGCAGGAAAGGCATCCCTATGCAATTAACCGGCATTGACGCGAATCCCCATATAATAGCTTTCGCCAGGAGCAATTGTGCAGCCTATCCGGAAATACAATTCGAAACAGTTGACATTTTCTCCGCCGAATTTGCTTCGCGGTCGTTTGACCTTGTGACCGGTACACTATTTTATCACCACTTCACCAGTGAGCAATTAGTTGTTTTTTTCAGCCAATTGAGCCGGCAGGTCCGGATTGGGTTCGTGTTCAACGATATTCATCGCCACTGGCTGGCCTATCATTCCATTCGCCTGCTCACCCGACTCTTTTCCAAATCAGGCATGGTTCAATTTGATGCGCCGTTGTCCGTGCTTCGTGCGTTCCGTAAGTCAGAACTACAGTCTATTTTCCATCAGGCCGGTGTGGTTGTGGAATTGCGCTGGAAGTGGGCATTTCGCTGGCAGGGCCTCTACCGGGTGGGCTCCTAGCTTTGGCACAGTTTTCGTAGTTTTAGAGGGAATTCAACCCATCTATCATGAAAACGAACCTTCTTTTGGTTGCACTCTTTTTCCTGGGTGCCTGTGCCTCCAACCCGTTTGGGAAAAAAGTAAATGAGCCATTTCAGGGCTCTGCCTATGAATCCAACAATCGCTTCTTCCGTGGAACGGGTAAAGGCGAAAGCTCATCGGACAACATCGCCCGGGGCAAAGCAGATATTGAGGCCAAAACCATTCTTGCTGGTCAGGTAAATACCACCATGAAACAGGTCGCAGATAATTACCAGGGTCAAACAGAAAATGAGCGGGGCGCCGACGTTGCCGAGAAATTTCAAAGCCTGGCCCGGGAAGTTATGAATACCGACCTGGCAGATTTAAGGAAGGTCGGGGAAAAGAAGTATTACAACGAGAAGGATAAAAAATACACTGTGTTCATCGCCTACGAAATCAAGAAGAACGCCATGTTCAGATTTATGAAAAAGCAGGCGAAGGTGGATCAAACGATCAATGAGCGTCAGCAAAATCTCATTCAAAAAATCCTGGATGAAGAACTGAAAAAAGCCGGCGAAGACGATAATTAGCCTTCGCTAATTTCCCGTCATCTTCTCCGCTGTTTCGGCCATCTTAAGTTGGTGTATGAATTGCTCCACCTCTCCATTCATAATGGCCGGCAGGTTGTGTTGGGTGAATCCGATGCGGTGATCAGTTACCCGGCTTTGTGGATAATTGTAGGTTCTGATTTTTTCTGACCGGTCACCACTGCGCACCTGAGAGCGACGGGAGGCACCAATTTCATTATTCTGCTTCTCCACCTCAATCTCATACAACTTAGCGCGCAACATCTGAAGTGCGCGTTCCCGATTGGCGTGTTGTGATCGCTCCACCTGACAGGTGATCACAATGCCCGTAGGTTTGTGGGTCAATTGTACTTTGGTCTCCACCTTATTTACGTTCTGACCACCCGCGCCACTACTGCGTGCTGTCTGGTACTCAAGGTCTGCCGGATTAATAGTGACATCTACTTCCTCGGCCTCGGGCAATACCACCACCGAAGCTGCGGACGTGTGAACACGACCTTGTTGCTCCGTTTCCGGCACACGCTGCACACGATGAACACCGGATTCGTACTTGAAGATGCCAAATGCTCCTGATCCCTCGATCAGGCTAATTACTTCTTTGTATCCTCCGGCTGTTCCCTCGGTAACATCCATGACAGACATCTTAAGTCCTTTCCGGTCGCAGAATCTTTGGTACATCCGCCAAAGGTCTCCGGCAAAAATGGCGGCTTCATCTCCACCTGTGCCCGCCCGTATTTCAAGGATACAGTTCCTATCGTCGTTAGGATCGCGGGGCATGAGCAATTCCTTGATCTCCCCTTCTACCAATTGTCGCTTAGGCTCCAGTTCATCTAACTCCATTTTTGCGAGTTCGCGGAGTTCGGCATCCTTTTCAGTTTCCAGTACTTCCCGGGCATGGTCAAGCCCATCGAGTAAGGCCCGGTACTCTTTATATTTATTGACCACCTTTTCGAGGTCGCGGTACTCTTTGCTCAGCTGGGCAAACTTCTTCATGTCCGACACCACGCCGGGCTGGCTGAGGAGCTGTCCTACCTCTTCAAAGCGATGGTTAATTTCCTCCAGTTTCTCGATCATACCTAAAAAGCCTGCAAAGTTATAAATTCGGCCCAGTATTGAGACTTCTCAACGGAGAAGTAGATTTTACCGAATTTTGAATCCATGAAACGAATACTGCTGATTGCCCTCCTGGCCATGGGTTGCGGAGGAAAACTGACCGACGAAGAGCGCAAACGTCTTCACGAGGGGATGGCTACCCAGGATATCAAGCGGGTGTCCGATGCAGAACTTCAGGAGGCCGCTTTTGCCTACGGTCGCTCTGTGCTCGCTGATGTGGAGCGTATTGATCCCTTTTTGCGCGTTCAATCGCGCATCGACTCCCTGGCCAGAGCACGGCATGTGCTTATCTATTCCCTCATGCCGGATGCGGCCAGTTTAAAAGAAATTGAAAAACAACTGGTCGATGCCTATCTCAGTGGTGCCGACGCCGGACAAGTAAGTGAAAACCTGCAACGTGTTGGCGAAGATTCCTTGTTGTTCACCAAACCTGTTTTCAAAGACCGGGTAGATGGTTCGCAGGAATTCAGTCATGCCATTGGCATTAAAATGGCGAAGAAGACCATCATTCTATCGATACCCACCCCGTAAATCCGGGATTTCATGAAGGGAACTTCCTGGCAAATCTGGATTGACACGGGTGGTACGTTTACCGATTGCCTGGCCACTGCACCCTCGGGTGATGTTCGTCGATTGAAGATTCTCAGCAGTAGTGTGCTTCGTGGCGCCATCATCAAACGCATCGGCCCACGGTTACTGCAGGTATCAATGGCGTGGCCAACCCCGAAAGACATTTATGCCGGGTTTGCTTTCCGCATGATTGGCTCATCTTTTCATTGCACCATCAAGTCCGTTCATCTGGAGCACAGCATCATTGAATTAGATAAACCGTTGCCGGGAAAACTAACCACCGGATTCGAAATCACCACTGCCGAAGAAGTCCCTGTATTGGCTGCCCGTATCCTCACCGGAACGCCACTTCAAAATCCCTTTCCTCCTATTGAAATGAAATTGGGCTCCACCAGGGGCACCAATGCTTTACTGGAAAGGAAAGGCGCCCGAACCGCCTTATTGGTTACCGCTGGATTCCGTGATTTGCTCACCATAGGAAATCAGCAACGACCTGATCTTTTCACCCTGAACATCCGCAAGACGGTTCCTCTTTATGATTTGGTGATCCCGGTGGCTGAGCGAATTGATGCCGATGGAGAAGTACATCAGCCGCTTGCTGATGAAATGATCCAGGACGTAATCCGGAAACTGGGAAAAAGTAAAATAGAATCAGTCGCGGTAGCCCTACTGAATAGCTACCGGAACCCGATACATGAGCAACAACTAGGTGCCGCCCTGCAGACGGCGGGCTTTTCATTCGTATCACTGTCAACTGCCTTAAGCCGTCAGATCAAAATCGTACCCCGGGCTGAGACGGCAGTGGCGAATGCTTACCTCGATCCGATCATTCGCAAGTACGTGAATGGGATCCGGGGCGGGTTATCGCTGGCGCGATTGAGCGTCATGACCAGTGCCGGCAGCCTGGTGCGTTCGGACTCGTTCTATCCAAAAGACAGTTTATTAAGCGGACCCGCAGGCGGCGTAGTGGGTGCGGCTCATCAGGCACTTCAATCGGGCATTCATCGCATGATTGCTTTTGACATGGGTGGCACCAGCACTGATGTGTCGTTGTACAATAACCGCTACGATTATCGATTTGAATCCAGGGTTGGCAACTTCAGTATCCTCTCCCCTTCCTTATCCATTGAAACAATTGCCGCAGGGGGTGGATCCATATGTGACTTTGATGGACATCGCTTTACCGTTGGCCCGCAAAGTGCCGGCGCAAGTCCCGGACCAGCTTGCTATGGCGCAGGCGGACCACTTACCATAACCGATGTCAACTTGCTGCTCGGGCGACTGGATCCAGACTATTTTGTGATCCCCATTCAAAAAGAGCATGCGGCCTCCGCCCTGGAGCGGCTGTTGATCCGCATTCAGAAAAAGACAGGCCGAAAACCCGACGGCATTCGGGTGCTGGAATCATTTGTACAAATCGCCAACGAAAAAATGGCCGATGCGATCAAGAAGATTTCAGTACAACAAGGGCATGATCCGCATGAATTTGCCTTGTTGAGTTTTGGGGGAGCCGGTGGTCAGCACGCCTGTGCACTGGCATCCATGGTCGGGATTAAAAAAGTCCTTGTTCCCTATGATGCCGGCTTACTCAGTGCGTACGGGATGGGCCAGGCAACTATTGAGCGATTTGAAGAAGAACAGGTGCTGCAACCCTGGGAAACATTTTCCAATCAACTGGATACAACTCTTCGGCGACTTGCAGATAACGCACGCCACCGGTTGGTGCAGGATGATCTCCCGCAGGATACCATTCAGTGGAAGAAATCACTCTTGTTCCTTCGATTTTATGGTCAGGAGACTGCCATTGAAATTGAATACCATGCGGGTGACACTGTGCTGGATTCATTCCGGAAAAAGTATGTTGCAGTTTATGGGCATTGGATTGACCGGAAGATTGAGATAGAGTCCGTAAAGGTTCTGGTGGCTGCTGAACCTATTCGGGCAAAGCGCCCAACTCATCGTATCATTGTCTACAAACCCTTGCCCTCGAAAACCGGGATCATGTTCACTCGGGGCAAAAAGATAACGGGTAAAATTTATCAATGGGAAAATCTCAAACCCGGTGCACAGATTGATGGGCCAGCGCTGGTTATCAGTGGAAACTCCACCACATTTATCGATGGTGAATGGCGTTGGGTACTGGATGCCCATAACCATGCGCTGTTGACAAGACGGGCATCGGTCAGCAGGGTGGATGCCAGTTCACGGCACAGTCCTGAAGCGCTACTTGAATTGTTTACCAACCGGTTTACCGCCCTTGCCCAGGAAATGGGTGCTCTATTGCAACGCACTTCATTCTCTGTGAATGTCAAAGAGCGACTGGACTTCTCCTGTGCGTTATTAGATGGCCGCGGTCACCTGGTTGTCAACGCTCCCCATATCCCCGTTCACCTGGGGAGTCTGGGTGTATGTGTCCGTGAAGTTGCCAAGGTGATTTCCTGGAAACCCGGGGATGTCATTATCACCAATCATCCTGCCTACGGCGGATCTCACTTGCCCGACGTAACGTTGATCAAGCCCGTATTTCATCGAAGGCAATTGATTGGGTTTGTCGCCAACAGAGCTCACCATGCAGAGATTGGCGGTAAGCAGCCTGGTTCCATGCCTGCCGATGCACGGTGCCTTGCTGAAGAGGGTGTTGTTATTGCGCCAACCTATCTGGTGAAGGGCGGAAAACCCCAATGGAAGGCTATTGAACAACTGTTGGTGCACTCCCCTTATCCTACACGATCCTTATCAGAAAATCTGGCAGATCTGAATGGTGCACTGGCGGCCGTGCATCTGGGAGATCAAGGACTACGGACTTTATGCGATCAATATGGTGCTGCAACCATAAAGAAGCAGATGAAAGCGTTGCATCGGTATGCAGCCGGCTCGTTGCGAGAAACGATCAAGCGCCTGAGCAAAAAAAGATATGCGGCCACGGAGCGATTAGATGATGGTGCAACACTGCACGTAGAGGTCCTTCGCCAAAAAGATACCATCACGGTCGACTTTACCGGCAGCAGTAAGGTTCATCCCGGCAACCTGAACGCAACCCGTGCCATTGTACAGAGTGTAGTGTTGTATTGTCTCCGGTTGCTTGTCGACAAACCATTGCCCATGAATGAAGGGCTGATGGATCCGGTGACCATGCGGCTTCCGCAGGGATTACTTAATCCGAATTGGGCCACTCATGACCCTGCGCTGTTGCCGGCGGTGGTAGGCGGTAACACTGAGGTAAGTCAGCGGCTAACTGACACGCTGTTGAAAGCGTTCGGATTGGCTGCGTGCAGTCAGGGAACGATGAACAATGTGTTGTTTGGCAACGCATCCTTTGGCTATTACGAAACCATCTGTGGTGGTACGGGTGCCGGTCCGGGTTTTGATGGCGCCGATGCCGTACATCAACACATGACCAATACGAGGATTACCGACCCGGAAGTGATGGAGTTTCGATATCCGGTGCGCTTGTGTCGATTTGAGATTCGTAGAAATTCAGGGGGTCGTGGCCGATGGAACGGTGGAAATGGGATTGTGCGGGAGATCGAATTTACCACAGACCTTGATATCAATCTTCTTACACAACATCGGGTGGAGCGTCCGTATGGCATGGCAGGCGGTGGCGCAGGAAAAGCCGGTGAGCAATGGATTCAGCATCCGGATGGCCGAAAAACACTCCTCAAGGGCATGGATAGCGCATCTGTGAAGGGCGGCGACAGGCTGATCATCAATACACCCGGTGGCGGAGCCTGGGGTCGTTAGAACCCATCGTCTTTCTCGTCTTTCTTTTTATCCTTTTTCTTGGCGTCAGTAGTTGGGGCGGTTAGCTCGTAAGGAGCCTCAAGGCCCAGGTAGTTTTTCCGAAAGCGATTGATGAACGATAGTGTCTCTTCATCACTTCCAGGGATAAACACCAGCTCACCCACTTTGGCCTTACCCGAATTGGTCTTCTTGGCGATGAGTGTATTGAAAGGCTGATTGGATGATTGCACCATCAGCCGGTTGTCCTCATACCCGAAATAATACCAGGTTTCTGGTGATGCTTTGAAGAATACATGAAACACGGGTGTGCCGTCTTCATTTTTGCGCACTTCCATAAATCCCTCGAAGGCGCCATTGATATCATTGCGCTCAATGTTACTTAAGCCCAGGGCACCCTCACTATAGAAAGCCTTGTATTTTTGAGACCACTTCAGGTTGACGTTGGCAAACACCAATGGCTTTGCCAGTGCTGCCAGTGTTCCCAGTGAAACATATCCTTGTTGAGAACGCGTTTCATAGTCCTTGGCCACGCGTTCCCCAACGATGTCAGCAATCTTGTACAACAACTCGGATTGCTCACCCAACCCTTCAGGCACCGTTTCATTCTTAACGACAGCCATGACGTCGGCAGCCATAATCTGATAGGCCTGGGTCGGGAGGTTGAGGTTAGCCATGATAAACGAATTCATCTTGATATCATTGGTCTCCAAATTGCCAGAACCCAGGGCGCTGGCAGTCAGATCAAATTCTTTGAAGCCCCGGAAGAATTGTACGGGTCCTTCGAAGTGAACCTCCTGTTTATCTTCATTGTAAGAGAATACCTTTCCCGATAGCTTTTCGCCAGCAGCTTTCTGGCGATCGTCTATTTTGAATTCACTGCTTTCCTGATCGAAATGGAGCGAGCCGCTGGGCAGGAAGAAATCCTCATCGTCAGGTGACTTTTTCTCCGACACAAAAGTGATGTACAGACTGTTGTCCGCGGCATAATGTAATCCGGCCTCTGCCTTACGTCCTTCTTCGGTTACGGCTTCATCAAAATTCAGGTACACCTCTTTTTCATCTCCGCTTTGCTGGTATTTAAGCCACGTATTATAGTTCTTTATTTTGCGTAGGTCGAGCTTTACAAACCCATCCAATTGCAGGGCTGGCCGTGTGGCATACATGGTCATATCTCCCTTATAGAAAATCCTGGGTGCTACACTGATTTTTGCCTTGTCATCTACAGCCCCTTTGGCTACTGTTTGCATTTGGGCAGCTGTCTTGTGGCGATGCTTCTTGGCTTCTTCTGCAATCGGCTCCAAATGGAAGTCTGTCATCTTGATGGCAAACGTGTCTGATTTGGCGTTCACATACTGGTAAGTGGCATAGCCTGAAAACTCCTTACGGGAAACAATATCCACCACGCCATCGGTAAGGCGGTGATATCCATTGAGGGTATCCAATACAATCGTGGTGTTTTTGAGTTGACCGATTTTGGCGTTTTCCAGAATCAATACCTCATTGTGATCTGGTGTAATACGCGCATCCGCCACTACGATATACGGTATACCACTTACTTTAAGCTGTTGTGTCTTGATATCATATTCTGCCTTTTCAGCATTGAATGCCAGTGAGTCCAGGTCTTTGCGTGTTGTATAGAAGTAAGAATATTCCAAAGGCACATCGGCGTCCTTGGTCATCGTAATTTTTTGAGTGTTCAAATCCCACCGTGCTTTGGGGATAGAAGTCTTGAATTGTGCATACGGAAAGTCAATGGCGGCAACGCCTTCTACCTCCGGGCTTATCTCGGCCACATTTTGGGTAAGGTTGAAACTCAGGCGGATATCCTCACCAGCCAATGCCGGTTTGTTTGGATTGGTTGTCTTAGCCTGAAAACTGGCATGGCGGGCGGAAAAATCCTTGGCAGAGAAACTCAGTTGATCAGACTTCGCCTCCGATCCGCGGGTCAGGAGTCTGCCCGTACCCGACACACCTTCTTTGGACACCGTCAGCGTTCCGTCCAACTGGGCTGTTTTATTGTACAGATTAAAGGGATCTTTGAGGTTGCGCAAATGGAACTGGTCCTGCTTGGGCTTCCATTTAAGTTCGAATTCAGTGAGGTTGGCCTGTGGAAACCACACCTTGCCAAACTGCTTCTCCTTGAATTCGCCGATATGACCTTTTCCGATTACGGAGTCCGGATAAAACACAAAGTCATTGGATTCCACGAGTGCAGGGAGGTATTCAATCTTTCCGTTAACGCGAAGCCCTGAATTATCCATGTTAATTCCTCCAAATACTTTTCCATCGCCCTTGAACAAAGGGTAACCTTCTTTGGGAATGATGTGGGTAAAGCCGAGTGATTTGTCGGCCATGGTGTGCAGTTTCTCTTTGAATCCCGGAAACATACCGCTGGACACGAATGATCCATCAAAATTGATGGAGGCCGGGTCTGCGTCATTAAGGCTATCCAGTTTGAATGGCGGTACCACAAAGAATATAGAGCGGTCATAAGCGCCATCGAGAATTTCACTCCGGTCAAAAAATATCAACCCTCCGGCGGAAGCATCGAGACGGGGGTAATTGGTTGTTTTCTCCCGGCCGGATTTATTGCCCGGCATATTGATATACAACGTGCCGGAAGACTTCTTGTCACCTGCCTGAAGTCCGGCGGCGGCTACTGCGGTAGAGTCAGCGCCTACCATAGCATTATTGACCCTCCTTCTTACTGTCTGGCCCTTTGCATTTTTCTCAGTGACATAAAACCGGATAGAGTCGATTTTATTCAGATTAATAAAAAAACTATCGTATTTAAACGTAAAGTCTTTGCCTTTAATCTCAAAATTGCCGGCATTGATGGTGCCGTCGAATTTAATATCCCTGTTTTGCAAAATGGTAACAATGCTGCTATCCGGTTTCAGGATAACATTTAGCGAATCACTCACGTTGACCTGTTCCACCCCACGGACGGTCATGAGATGACTCTTGAAATTGATGGTAGCGTTGGCCCCTTTATTGGTAATGGAGTGGATCTTGAGGTTATCGTAATCCGCTTCTCCTCGTTTGGCTTCAAAAAAATGTCGCGCTTTATCTTTTACCTGAACCACGCCGGTGACCGGATTGAAATTAACCATCCCTTTCGAAGAAAGAAAAGCCATGGCATCACTGACTTCATGCTGACTTTTGTTGGTTTGTTGTGCCAGGTCATATGCACTGAATTCCATTGATCCGATGCGCTTGGCATAATTGACCGCAAATGCCAATGGATGAAAGCTAAATCCATGGCCCGTGAGTCGCACGTAGTCGTCCGGGTTATAAAAATCAGTTGATTCGACCACCATGGGCTCCTGACTTAATCCACCAGCCACTGAAAGGCTAAGGCTGTCGGTTTTCAGGTCCCAACGGATCAAATCCGAATTGAAATCCATATTGAAGTACGTTGACGTGTATGGTGCATCATGCAAGGGCCCCTTTTCTGGCTGCAGTGTGAGCTTTTTCTTGCCATAATCATAGCGGAACATAACACCGGGATGATGAATGCTGTCATTTTCCTGATACAATTGCACCATGGCATGAGCAGCAGAAATCACGGAGTCCTGAAACTCGAACAGTCGTGAACGTGCTGTGAATTTCCGTTCGTCCTTGCCAAGAACCTCCAGCGTGGACAGATCGTTGTTGACCGAGGCGCTTGTTATTTTTCTTCCATTGAGTGCAAAACCGCCGGTATATTTCAATTTGTCATCACTGAGACCCAGGAGTTGGACATTTGCCTCAAAGGACATAAAGCGCGGATAGGATGCATTCTTCCTGGTTTTGTGCTGGACGCTCGAAAATTCAAAAATGCCATCGGCTTTATTGGGGATCTTGCCCAGGTATCGCAATCGTCCCTTTTCAGCTTTTACATAGGGCCTGTCGATGTTAAAATGATATTCGCTGAATTCAAATAGTACGCTGTCCCCGCCGATTCCTGCTGATGACCAATCAAATATTCCTTTCTCACCCACAAACATTCCATCACGCAATGAAACAGAACCGTGGGTGTTGCTGAGTTTAGCTGAGTCATACGCTGTCGCAAACGTGAATGTAACCTGGTCAAATTTTAGCACGGGACCCGACAAGACCGGTTGAGGCACTGGTTGCAGCCACACGGGCGTGGCTTTGGCCTGCACGGTATCCGAGGCCTGATCGTCAGATTCAGTGGGGGTTGATTCTTCCTTTTGAGTTTGTGTGGTATCCGGCAAGGATTGGCTGGCATCCTTGAGGTATTCAAACCGATAGGTATAGTCGGATGCGTAGAGGCGGTATAGACGTTCAAAATGCAACGCGTGGTATTCAAAAAAATCACGCGTATAGTGCAGAAAAGCCGTTACTTTATCAGGAGGTTCATTGCTGAGCACCTGATCAATTACTTTTAAGAAAGAGGTGAGCTGGTCGCTCTCGATATTTTCATTTTCTACCGCAAAGCCGATGGAGCCGTAGTAATCCACTACCGTAGGAAATACCTTGAATTTCTTTCGCTTGAGCAGGTCGGCTTGCCGCAAAATTGTTTGTTGCTGATCCAGCTTTATTTTGTGCCAGGCAGTAGCAAACAAGCCGCCAACCATTGACGTCTCTGTGTTGGCGTTGTTCTCCAACACCACCCGGATGCTATCCTGATAGGCAAGCCTGAACGTACCCTTGTCCTGGGCATGCAGCATTGGCATTAATCCGGCCAACAGGCAATATAAAAGGAGCTTTTTCAATGTGGGTAAACCCTGAAATTCGTAAAATTAATCGGATTCATTGCCATAACGCATAGTCAGGCCAATCATTGGACCGGATCCGTTATTTTACCGACTTAACCAACTGGAGGCAGGCCCACTGTTCCCGCACATCATGTTTAACTTGCGAGAGCCCGTGCGTACGGGCCTCATGCAGCAGGTCTGATTGATCATGCTCATAGAATCCGCTGAGGAGCAATGTGCCGCCAGGTACCAGTGCAGCAGCATAGTCGGACATTTCGGCCAGCAGGATGTTCTTATTGATGTTGGCAAGAATAATATCAAACTGTTCAGGCCATTCAAAGTCGCGAATGGTTCCTTGTCTGATCCTGATGTTGTCACAGTGGTTACGGGTGGCATTCTCGGCGCCATTCTCCATGCTCCATGCATCAATATCAAATGCTTCTATCAGTCGCGCACCACGCATCGAAGCCATCACCGAAAGTATGGCTGTTCCACATCCGGCATCCATTACCCGCTTACCCCGATGATCCAGATCCAACTGGCCCTTAAGCATCAGGTAGGTGGTTTGGTGATGCCCTGTTCCAAAGGACATCTTGGGTGTAATAATAATCTCGTAGGGGTACTTATCTTTTATCTTATGAAACTCAGCACGGATCAGGCAGCGTCCGTCCACAACAATGGGTTCAACGTTCTTTTCCCATTCTTCATTCCAGTTCTGCTTGTGTACCCTGTCACGAAAAAAAAGCAAGGGTTGAACATGCTCGTACCTGGATTTGATATCCTCCACCAGGGCGAGGTCAGCTTTTACCTCCTCGCAATACGCTTCGAATCCGGTATCCGTTTCCAGAAACGTATCAAATCCTGCCTCGGCAATTTCCGCCATCAGAATTTCGGCAAAGTCTGTATGACAGACTACCTGAAGCCGGGTATAAAACACTGGTTGACGGCAGTTAGTCTTCTACTTCCACAATCATCTCGATCTCCACGGCGATATTATTGGGCAGGGATATCATACCTACCGCTGATCGCGCGTGTTTCCCTTTCTCGCCAAACAACGCGACCATCAAATCTGAAAAGCCATTAATTACCTTGGGCTGGTCTGTAAATTCCGGAGTGCAGTTTACCATCCCGAGGACTTTCACCACACGCTTCACCTTTCCCAAATCCCCGATCTCGCCTTTCAGACTGGAAAGCAATGCGATGCCAACCTGACGTGCAGCCGCATAACCTTGCTCTACGGTCATGTCTTTACCCAATTTACCGGTTATGTTAGAACCGTCAGCACGGGTTGGTCCGTGGCCAGCGAGATATACCAGATTCCCGGTGCGCACGGAACGTACATAATTCGCCATGGGCTTCGGTGGCGCAAACAGTTCAATGCCTTGCTCCTTGAGTTTTTGATCAACGGTGGTGTTCTGCGCGAACGACGGAATAGCTGCAAAAATCAGCAATAACCAAATAGCCTGTTTCATGGGTATCAATTTTATCAAAGATAGGGGAAGCCGCGAAATTACCGGTGTCAGCGAACGCCAAACATTCGTTGGTTGATTGTGGGGAGCAACAACTTAAACCCGCGCTTGTTCTTTCCGGAGATGTCCACAAATGTTCGGGCATATCGCATGTTGCTCTGCATGTCGTAGTAATAGATCGTTCCAAACTTACCTTGCTGGAAAGACTGGGTCATGGTACCACTTAGCCAATAATTGCCCGGACCCGCTGTGGGCCAACTCGTAAGCCAGGGACTCGTGAATCGTTGTGTGACCATCTGGTCAGCCTTCCAACCAAAAAGAACAGGCTGGCTCTGTGTAGCACTCAGATACTGTGTGGCCGTAGGCAATGAATGGGTACGCAATTCCTGTGCGAACCCGGAATAGCCTATCAGTAACAACAGGAGAAATAAACCCCACTTCATATCTTGCACGTGGCTAAATAAAGGTACTCAACCCCTGGCGTTTCCCGATGGCTGCTCCACAAAAAGAAAGATGTCCATGGTGTCTTAAAACAGATGCCTATATTCAATATCATGACGCTGAATGGGGTATTCCTGTTCATGATGATCGCATTCATTTTGAATTCCTGATTCTGGAAGGAGCGCAGGCAGGCCTTAGTTGGCTTACCATACTCAATAAGCGGGAAGGCTACAGAAAGAATTTTGCGGATTTTGATCCCGTGAAGGTGGCGCGATTTACGCCTGCCCGTATTGAAAAAATTCTGAAGGATCCTGGCATCGTACGCAACCGACTTAAGGTTCAGGCTGCCGTTACCAACGCACGTTGCTTCCTGGCGGTCCAAAAGGAATTCGGGAGCTTTGACCGGTATATCTGGAGATTTGTTAATAATAAGCCTGTTGTCAACTCCTGGAAATCGCCGGGGGATGTGCCTCCCGTTTCACCGGAGTCTGATGCATTGAGCAAGGACCTGATCCGTCGTGGATTCAAGTTTGTCGGCAGCACCGTTATTTATGCACATATGCAAGCTTGTGGACTGATCAATGATCACCTCACCAGTTGCTTTAGATACAAAGAGATTGTCAAGTCAAAGAAGTAAGTACTGATACAGGGCGTAGGCCCCAAGCACCAACAGCACAACTCCAGGAATGATCCGCACCAGCTTGCTGCCCTGAACATAGGGCGCTACCCGTTGTGCAAAGAGAATTAATACGCTTAGCAAGGCCATGGCGCCTACCGACGTGCCGAACACATAGGCATGCAACAGACTCGCCGATGACAGATTGATCCAACCTTCTGCCTTGAGGTATGCCGTGAACACCATCCAATAAGGTATCGCCATGGGGTTCAGCAGACTTAACACCATGCCGCGGCGGAAACCACTGGCGTTGAATTTTTGAGAAAATCCGGATTGCTGCTTAGCAGGAAGCAGGTTGATGACGCCCATGGTAATCATAACAACAGCGGCGATCAATTTGAAGTTTGCCAGAATGAAGGGCGCTTTGGAGAGAAAGTACTCAAACTGCACGCCTATCCATGCATAGGGATATTCCACAATGGCTACCGCCAAGGCAAATCGAAATGCGACAGCAACTTTTTCCTGCAGACCGAGCTGAAGGACGGTAAGATTCAACGTGCCCGGTGGAATCGAACCTATAAAGCTGAAAAAGAAACCGATGGCAAATACGATCAGGTGGTCCATGCGTCAACGGGTAAGGGCCCGGAAGTCATTGTAGATACGTCGGGCCTCTCGCCAGGTAATATAAGTTACACCCCGGCGATGGTTCTCAACACTGATTCTGTAAATGTCATGCCAATGGCGCATTAGTACGCCGACGGCGGTAAAAAAAGAGTATCCCGGTTGGTAGATATGGGCTGGCTCTGCACCACAGCCATTCAATTCGAGAATTTGAATGTTGCCGGCTTCCAGGTCTTCGATAGTTTTCACCCGCAGATCAAAACGTCCGAAATAGAAACCATCAATCTGTTTACTGATCCGGTCAAAGGAGGCTGACAAGGCCGGCGTAATCAGGTGATTGCTGTTGATAAACATGGTGCCGAGGCAATGATTGCCAATGGAAACTAGTTCAACACGCTCGCCCTGGGATATGATAGATGAAAGCCGGCCCTCAAACTTTTGTCGCAAGGTTGGCCATTGCAGTTTGGCGCGGTCCTTTTCCAGGATAAGTCTTTCCAGGCTTTTCACGCCATCCCCCACCACATGCAGCATTTCTTTGCCTACAATGGAAGTGACACGCCCGGTGGATTCTTCCGGATATCGTACATAAAACACACCGAATTCCAGGGGCAGGTCCACACATGCCTGAACAATAAAATCCAGTTTGATTTCCTGAAGGTATTGATCGAGCTCTGCATCCGAGTAAATGCGCCTCACCATCCATCCGCGTTCGCCAAGATCAGGCTTGCACACAACCGGATAATGAAGTCCGCTTCTCTGCATAGCCACTAACACCTGCTCTCGGGACGCTGGATGCTTCATCAAAACGGTAATTGGTTTGTGGCTGGCAGGGACTTTTTCAAGCACTTCATACTTCGATTCGCCAAACATTCCACCCATCAGGATGCCCGGATTGGACGCAGAAAAAAATACCGGTGTGCGTGCTCTCAGCGATAGCCAAAGCCAATAGGGAAACACAGGAGCCTGCAGAATGCCAAACGGCCAATACTCCCAACTGCCAAGCTTGATGAAAAAGTTTGATCGACGAATCCTGCTCAACAACCCCATGGTGTTAGTTATGGGCCAGCACGCGCTCCTGATGGCGCAAAGTGCTCACCGCGATGCCAAAGCCAGCAGGCAGTGTTACCCGTGGCGCAACATCGCGAAGTCCGATTTTCACCAATGCCATATGGTGCACGGCGTGTTCAATGTTATAGGCCAGTTCACGGTAGTAGTTTGTTTCAACCGATACGCACTCGTCACTGTGACGCTCATATCCTACTTCAAGCCGTAGGGACTGGTTATCGGGATATTGCTGAATAAATGTTTTGAGTCTTGTGATCAGACGCAGGGCCACTTCTTTGTCTTCTTCGATGGTTCGGTCATGGGCCCGTTGGTCATAATTTACAGTGCCGGTTGGGAGTCCCTGTTCCAGGCACACGAAGAACTCCAGCGTATGCCGGGTATGCTGACCAATGGTTGATTCACTCAAGGCAGGAGATGTCTGCACAAATTCCTGCTTACTGACTTGTCGGAGGACGTCCTCCAGTTGAGTCAGAATCTGATGGGCGGTGCGTATTAGCTGCATATTCAGGACTTAAAATTAACGCAAAAAAAAGTGGGTTTGTGTGACTAAAGTCCAGGGACAAATTTTTTCCAGTTTCTATCTCCTTTGTCTTTTAGTTTGGGTTCGTTCTTGTTCCAGTCCGTAAGCGTGTTGTTGCCCCAGAAATTGTAGAACAAATAGAGTCTTCCCCCGATAATTTTGAAGGTCTCCGGGTCAATTTTTACTTTTTCTCCGGTCTCCCCCATCGCATACGCACACCAGCCGCCATAGGCAGGCTCGAACTGGTCGGGCGACGACAAGAATTTCTTTTTGTTTTCTGCTGTTGCGAACCTATAGGTGACTCCATGATACGTTGTTGAAAATTCTGACTCCCCCTCGAGGGGTTTGCCATTAAAATAACTCACCGGATCATAGCCTTCCAGGGCAATTCCCTTTTTCAGGTTGTACTCTTTCTGCCGCACCAGATCGGTTTGGGCGAATGAACTGGTTACGCCAGCCAGCCAGAGACAGATTAGTATCTTTTTCATAAAACAGGTTTATGTACGGAAAAGGCCAAAGTTCGGCTATGGTATTACACGAGAATGTCGCGTGGCTTACAAACCACCTTAATCGTCTCCGTCTCGCAACAAGGCCCAGACCAAGTCCGGTTCATACCCTTTACCAATGGCAAACCGGGCAGCCTTGTCGCGGCGTTGGAAGGGCTTTAGTCCGGCACCCTGGACAAGACGTTTCTGCAGCATGTTTTTAAGTGCCTTCCGGTAATCAGATTCATCGATCTCCAGTAAGGCCTGGCGGATACAGCGCGGTGTAATGTGTCGCATTTCCAGCTCGTGCTTTATCTTATTCCGACCCCATTTCATCATGCGGAATTTTCCGCCCGCAAACGCCTTGGCAAAACGCTCTTCGTTGAGAAATCCCTCCGTGATCAAACGCGAAAGCAATTCATCAACATCACCGCGGTGGAGGCCATAACTGTACAATTTGTCACGTACCTCCTGGTGCGACCTCTCCTGATACGCACAGTATCGGCAGATTGCCTGGAATGCTTCTGAAGGTGCGTAATGTTTCATACCGGCATAAGAAGGTTTGTCCGGTTACAAAACCGGATTATTATTTAACGAGGCCCTTTGCCTTCAGGATACTGCCCAAAAATTTCCGCTCGTTATCGGTGTTGAATATTTTGAATGGCAAATGAATTAACTGGGCCCGGTTGACAAACAGCAGATAATAATCTTCGCCTACCTGCACGGATTTTATTTGATCCCACTTGAGGGGCATCCCTTCACGGGCATTTATTTTCATCAGGATTTGCTGACTTGTGATCTCATAGGAAAACCGTTCGAACAACATTTTACCCTGATCGAGTTGGGTGACGCCGTAGAATTGAATGTACCAGAACAGCACGAACAGGCCATAAGCCAACAGCCCGCCAAAAATCCACCAGAAGCTTGGCAGTACGAAGTACAGCAGGCAGATTCCCAGGGCAATTAAACCTGCCCACCACATTTGCTTCAGCACGGTGCGCAAAGCCATTTTGATGTAAAGGTTCTTTTCGAGGCGGTAGTTGCGGGTTTTAACAATCATAGTAATTTGAAACGGGGCCCAAATTTAGAGAGTGACGGGCAGACTGCCTACTCCCGGACCATTACTTTAAAGTTGAGGTCCAGGCTCCTGTAGGAGTGTGTCAGGGCGCCCATGGAAACAAAATCGACGCCGGTAGCAGCAATGGCTGACAACGATTCGGGCGATATGCCTCCGCTGGCTTCCGTCTTACACCGGCCGCCAATCAGTTTCACGGCGTCGATCAGATCAGCCACGCTCATGTTGTCCAACAAAATAATGTCAGTCCCGCCCGCTTCCAGCACCTCTTGCACTTCTTTCAACGTTCGGGTTTCTATTTCAATTCTCTTATCGTGATGCAACTGCTTCACCTTGTGAATCGCTGCACCTATTCCGCCCGCCATATCGATATGGTTATCCTTGAGTAAGATCATTTCCGATAGATTGTACCGATGATTTACTCCGCCACCGATGGCCACTGCCCACTTTTCCAATATCCGGAACCCGGGTGTGGTCTTCCGTGTATCCAACAATTGTACACCCGTGCCCGCCAACTGCAAGCAGAGTTGACGTGTGTACGTCGCGATGCCACTCATGCGTTGGACGATGTTGAGGGCAACACGTTCGGCCGATAACAATGATCGGGCATGGCCGGAAACTTCCATCACCACATCTCCGGGCCGGACGTTAGTACCATCCTGTATGTAAACTTGTATTTGGAGTGCCGGATTTATTTGATGAAAAACAGCGACAGCTACCTCTATACCGGCAACTACACCGTTATCCTTTGCAACCATGCGGGCCCTGGCGTTTGTGTCAACGGGGATTGTTGCCTCTGTGGTAATGTCACCCGTTCCAATATCTTCGGACAGCGCAATGTGAATCAAATCCCGAAGAGCTTCCGGCGTGACATAGGGTGGACGCATAACAAGCGAAAAGACTATTCCCGCACAAAACTAATTTCGTGAACCAGGTAGTCGGGGCCAACCTGCCGGACGCGGATCAACACATTGTAGGATTCTCCCCCGCTGGTGTACCGACCAATGGCAAACTGAAGCCCGCCTTTGGAGGAGCCCGTATGTACGATGCTGAAATCAGCTACAGGATGCTTCTTGAAGAAGTCTTTGAGCACAAACTCTGATTGTGCTTTGCTATAGGTATTGATATTTCCTTCCAGATTGATGTCTACGGCCGGCGCAAAGGTCTTTGTAAGGGCTGCACCATCGCCAGCCTTAATGGCATCCTTCATTGGATTAAAAATTTCCGATTGTGCCAAAACGGGCACGGAAGCCACTACCAACAAGCAAATTGTCACCCAGCGTATCATGGTCAGGAATTAGGCCAAAAGTATGCCATTATATTGGGCCTACCAAGTGAGGTAAAAAGGCCCAAATCGATTCGTACCGGCTATATTTGATACAAATTTCGTGCTATGAATAACAAAGTGCTGCTGATGATCCTAGACGGGTGGGGCATTGCTACCAATAAGAAGGTGTCCGCGATCGACCATGCCCGGACTCCCTATATCAACTCGCTGTATGAAAAATACCCCCACAGCAAGCTCGAGGCTTCGGGCCTGGCCGTGGGGCTTCCCGCTGGACAAATGGGAAACTCTGAGGTTGGCCATATGAACATCGGCGCTGGCCGTGTTGTGTACCAGGACCTGGTGCGCATCAACAAGTCAGTAGAAGAGCATGAGCTCGACCAGAATCCAGTGTTGCTCAAAGCGCTCGAATATGCCCTGAAGGAAAACAAGGCTGTGCACATCATGGGGTTACTCTCTGATGGTGGCGTGCACTCCCACATCATGCACCTCGAGGGCCTTTGTACCATTGCGAATAAGCATGGGATCAAAAAACTTTTTGTTCATGCGTTTACCGATGGTCGTGATACAGACCCCAAGGGAGGAATCGACTACCTGCGTCGTTTGAATGATCACCTGAAAAAAACAACTGGCAGCATTGCGAGCGTCATTGGCCGCTACTATGCCATGGATCGCGACAAACGTTGGGAGCGCGTAAAGCTTGCCTATGATTTGCTTACGCAGGGTGCAGGCGAAAAGACTACTGACATACTTGCTGCTGTAGAAAAGAGTTATGCCGCTGGTGTCACCGATGAGTTCATCAAGCCCCTGGTGGTTACCACAAAGACTGGTGAGTCCATCGGGACGGTTCAAGCAGGCGATGTAGTTATTTGTTTCAATTTCCGCACAGACCGCGGCCGCGAGATCACGCAGGTTCTTACCCAGCAAGACTTCCCCGACCATGGCATGAAGAAACTGGATCTGTATTACGTCACCATGGCCAATTATGATGACTCCTTCAAGAAGGTGGAAGTGATTTTTGATAAGGATAATCTTACGAATACGCTCGGAGAGGTGCTTGCAAAATCCAACCGTAAACAAATTCGCATAGCTGAAACCGAGAAGTATCCACACGTCACCTTCTTTTTCTCGGGTGGGCGCGAAGAGCCATTCGTTGGCGAAAGCCGCATCTTGTGCCCATCACCCAAAGTTGCGACTTATGACCTCAAACCGGAGATGAGTGCAGCAGACATCCGCGACAAGATCATCCCTGAACTCGACAAGAAAGAAGCCGATTTTATTTGCCTCAATTTTGCCAACCCGGATATGGTGGGTCACACCGGCGTATTTGAAGCTGCAGTTAAGGCCGTCGAAACTGTCGACGCGTGCAACCAGGCCGTGACCGAGGCTGCGCTTCGCAATGGCTATTCGATTATCATCATTGCTGATCACGGCAATGCCGACGTAATGATTAACGATGACGGCACCCCCAACACGGCACACACCACGAACCTTGTGCCTTGCATCTTTGTTGATAATAATTATCGCGGAAAAATTCGCAACGGCAAGTTGGGTGATCTGGCGCCTACCATTCTAAAATGGTTGGGCATCCCCCTGCCGGCTGAAATGAATGGATCCATTTTACTCGACATCTGATATGTTCATTGATTTTAATTCGCTGCCTGGCACATCACGAATCTGGGTATATCAGGCCAACCGGAAATTAACCGCAGCCGAAAATTCGGTAACAGAAAAATATCTGATGCGCCTCTGTGAGGCCTGGGAAACCCATGGCACGCCCTTGCGATCATCGTTCACCATCGCCTATCAGCAGTTTATTGTACTTGGCGTTGATGAGCAACATCAGGGCGCCAGTGGGTGCTCCATCGATGGAAGCGTGCACGCTTTGAATGAACTGCAGCAACACCTCCACCTTGATTTCTTCGATCGGACCCAAATTGCATTTCTCCAGGGAGATACCGTAGCACTTCATTCGATGCGCGACCTGAAAAGTCTTTTTGAAAACAAAACACTTTCGGGCGATGCCTTGTCGTTTAATAACACCGTTACCACCAAAGAAATGTGGGATAGGCAGTGGATTGTGCCAGTCAAAGACACCTGGTTGGCCCGGTATCTACCTAAGCCAGTGGTAGCTTCCTGATAACCAGGGATTTTACTTTTTTGTACCTTTCGCTGACATGACATTTCGCCATACACTTCGGACCATTGCCTTATGTGTGCTAACCGGCTTGCTCCTGTACGCGTGTAGTGCAGAAAAGAAGGCCCTGCGGAATTTTAAGTATGGCAACTACGAAGATGTTATCACTTACTATAAGAAAGTATTGGCCAGCCAGCCCGGCAACGGAAAGGCGAATTACTATATCGCGGAATCATACAGACAATCGAATCGCATCAAAGAAGCCAGCGCCTATTACGCCAAAGCGGGCGGCCCTGGTGTGAGTAAGGACTCGGTACTTTACTTTCTGGGAAAATCATTGCAAGCCAACGGCAAATATGATGAGTCACGAAAAGCATTTGAATCACTCCAGACCAGCACGACCGTAGACGCCATGCGCAACCGCGCCGAAAAGGAATTGGCCGGATTGAATCGATTAGACGAATTGAACGGGAAGAAGAGTTACTACCGCATAAAGAACCTGGAAACGCTCAATTCGCCCTACAGTGAATATTCACCTGCCTACCTGAACGGAGAGCTATATTTTACGTCCTCCCGTTCGAACGCTAAAATTTATGCTGCGACAGGAACACCCTATACTGACTTGTACAAGGTCACGACCAAGGCGGCGATTGTCGAACCAGAAACTATTCAACCATTACCTGTCACCATTAATTCACCGAATGTAAACGTAGGTACCATAGCCTTCTCTCCAGACGGTAAGACGATGGTCTTCGCCAAAGGCAACACGGGCAAACGCAAGGGCACCAACGATGTGGACCTTTATCTTTCCCGCTTCCGCAACAACGTGTGGAGTGAAGCGCAGCCCATTAACATCAACCAACCCGACAGTTGGGAATCATCTCCCGCTTTCAGCCCTGACGGCCGCACACTTTACTTCTCCTCCAATCGCAAAGGCGGGCAGGGTGGTCTTGATATTTACAGTGCCCAAATGGACTCCCGTGGCCGATTTTCAAGGGTGCGCAACCTCGGACCGGATATCAATACTGCCGGGAATGAAATGTTCCCCTATGTATCGGAGAATGGTAAACTCTATTTTTCCTCAGATGGTCATCCGGGCTACGGCATGATGGACCTGTTTGTCGTTAATCGGGTAAACGGCAAAACAATGGCTGAGAATCTCGGTCAGCCCGTCAATTCAACCAGTGATGACTTCGGCATTTTTCTGTTCAAAGCAGATCGCGGCTTCTTTACCTCCAACCGTGAGGGTGGCAAGGGTGACGACGATATTTATACTTTCATCAATGAAGATCCAAACCTCAAAGTCGTTAACTACTTCTTGCAAGGCACAACCTATTCCCTGCGGAAAGACAGCACCCGTGAAATTTTGGGCGATACCAAAGTTTCACTGCTAGACTCCCGTGGTGATGTGATGAGCGACTATGTAACTGGAAACGATGGCAAGTTCTTGTTCCGCGTGTATGAAAATGAAAAGTACACGCTGATCGGTGAGTCTGACGGTTACCTGACCAAGCGCGGCGCTTATACCACAGTAGGCAAATCTGTTCCGCTCGAAACCCTCAAAGAACTCACCACAAATATCACCCTCGACACCTTACTGGTGCTTGACCGAATGGTGACCAATGTGGCATTCCAGTTAAAAAATATTTATTTCGACTATGACAGCTTTAATATCAACTCCACGGCAGCCCGCGAGCTAAATAAGCTGCTTACTATTCTCAACGACAATCCTGAAATTAAGATTGAGATGGGATCTCATACGGATAGTATTGGCACTGTGGATTACAATCAAAACCTTTCTCAGCGACGCGCGCAGTCTACCGTTAACTACCTCATCCGGAAGGGCATTGCCCCCGAACGCCTGGTGGCGAAAGGCTATGGTGAATCAAAACCCATCGCGCGCAACACGAATCCGGATGG
>DNZD01000087.1 GCA_003504855.1 Cytophagales bacterium | reverse complement strand
ATGGATGGACATGAGTGGGGCAACATGGTACTCGGTAACAAGCAACCCCTCGTTCCTGGCATGTGCTTCAGTATCGAACCTACGATTTCAATTTACGGGGAGTTTGGTATTCGCCTCGAGGACTGCGCCTACATGACAGCGTCTGGCGTGAAGTGGTTTACCCAACCCAGTCCGTCCATTGCACAACCTGTCGCTTAAGAAAAATAAACGCACCTATTTTAAATCTCTATTATGACCAGAAAACTCATCCCCCTGTGGCTGCTGCTTATGTTGAGCACAGCATTGATTGCGCAGAAGACCAGAAAACTTAACGCCGACTCTACCATTACCACCAGTTGGGAAGTAACGGTGAAGGGAAAGCGATTCCCGTATACCGCCACCACCGGCACACAACCGGTTTGGGACGAAGAGGGCAAAGCGATTGCCGCATTGGAATTCACGTATTATGAACGTACCGATGTCACCAATCGTGCATCTCGTCCTTTGATCATTTCCTTTAATGGAGGTCCCGGTTCGGCATCGGTCTGGATGCACATTGCCTATACAGGCCCCCGCTTGCTGGAAATCGATAGTGAAGGGTACCCGGTGCAACCTTACGGCATCAAGGAAAACCCCTATTCTGTCCTGGATGTAGCTGATATTGTGTATGTTAACCCAGTTAATACCGGCTACTCACGCTTCCTGATTAAGGATGCCCCGAAAGAGAAGTTCTTCGGCATCAATGCTGACATCAAGTACCTGGCTGAATGGCTTAACAACTTTGTTTCCCGCAAAAGCCGCTGGACGTCACCCAAGTACCTCATTGGCGAAAGCTACGGCACTGCCCGTGTCGCAGGACTTGCCGGCGAATTGCAGAATGCACACTGGATGTACCTTAATGGAGTGATCCTGGTATCTCCTGTCGAACTGGGTATTGACCGCTCAGGTCCGGTAGACGCTGCATTGCGACTCCCTTACTATGCAGCAACTGCCTGGTATCACAAGGTGCTGCCCCCGGATCTTCAGCAGAAAGATCTGGTGGACATGCTTCCCGAGGTTGAAGAGTTCACCCTGAATGAGTTGATACCTGCTATAAGCCGCGGCGGCTTCCTGCCTGAGGCAAAGAAGAAAGAAATCTCCTCGAAAATGGCCCGGTACTCTGGACTTTCTGAAAAGGTTATTCTTCAACATAACCTTGATGTGCCGACGCAATTCTTCTGGAAAGATCTTCTTCGTGAGAAAGGCGGCTTTACGGTAGGTCGACTGGATTCACGCTACAAAGGCATTGATAAAATGGAAGCCGGCAGTCAGCCCGACTTCAACTCCGAACTTACTTCCTGGCTGCATGCGTTCACGCCGGCAATCAACTATTACCTGCGCGACATGCTTAAATACAAGACCGACGTGAAGTATAATATGTTCGGACCGGTTCATCCCTGGAATCGTGAAAACGACAAGACTGGTGAGAACCTTCGACTGGCTATGGCCGAAAATCCGTTCCTTCATGTGATGATTCAATCTGGCTACTACGACGGCGCGTGTGACTACTTCAACGCCAAGTACACCATGTGGCAACTGGATCCTAGTGGCAAAATGAAAGATCGCCTTTCCTTCAAAGGCTATCGCTCAGGTCATATGATGTACCTGCGCAATGAAGACCTGATTACTTCAAATGATGATATCCGCGAATTTATCATCAAGACCACGCCTAAGAAGGGTCAACCAGCGAAATACTAACATGTCATTATTTTCCGGACCGTCTCTAAGTCCGGACTTCAGGATGAAATGACAGTGTCCTACACCTAATAGGTGTAGGACACTTTTTATTTACCTGGCCCGACTTCAATGTTTAATTGCAGCCAATACCTTGCTGATGAACTCAGCTGTTGACGCGTTGTCGATCCATCGAACCACCACAACAAGGTCGTTTTCAAAATCAACATAGATTACATTGTTGCCATTGCCAAGGTGATAGAAAGCTGTCTCCGGTGCGTCGGGAATAAGCTTCTTACCAGTATTGAGAAACCAATTCATGTATCCATAGGTTGGTTGAGCCGTTGTAGGTGTAAGCGCCTGTTTTACCCAGGTCTCCGATATCAGTTGCTGGTCGCGCCACTTGCCCTTACGCAAGGTCAGGTATCCAAACCTGGCCATGTCACGGGCATTGATAAACATTCCACCTCCCCAATGGCCACCGCCACTTACCGATTGAATCACCTGACCATCCATCACTACCCACGAATTTTCATAGCCATACCAACGCCAACTACTGCTGGCGCCGATCGGGTCCATGATCCGTTCCTTAAGTACCACCGGCAACGGCTTTCGCCAAACGCTAAGACCGGCCAGGGCCAGCGCATTCACCCGTACATCATTGTATTCATAGGCCTGACCTGGTTCTATCCGTGCCCGGGTCTGCCATTCTTCCGGTTTCGGCGAAGGCCGGTCGGCCCATTCCGGTTTTCCCCATAAGGTGCCTTCCCAGTCGCTTACCTGACGCAACAAATGATCCCAGGTAATCTTGCGATTATGCTTTGATTCAAACGGATTAATCAGTTGTTTATCAGTTAATTGCAGGTTTTTGTCACCTGTTGGAATGGCCATATAAGGCAACACCGGAGGAACATACTTCCAAACAGAATCATGGACGCTTTGGATCAATTTCTGATCGACAGCCAATCCGATTACTGTGGAAAGGAAACTCTTGGTGACACTGTGGGTCATGTCTACCCGGTCAGGCTCACCCCACACGGCTACCTGGTAGCCATGGCGGATAATCAGGCCGGTAACATCTCCCCGCTCCTTGAAGGGACCAATACCATAACCAAAGGGTTCCTTCCCAAAGGTCTGGTAATGGTTTTGGGCCATATCGCGAGGGTTCTTCGTTTCATGAGAAACTGAAAAATCGATAGCCTCCTTCAGTTTCTCGGGTATAAAGCCACCTTCCTCAGGAGAAATCTTCTTCCATTCAAACGCTGGCGGATAGTAGAACTCCCCTGTTTTGGGTTTTGATTTCTGGGCAAAGGTTGATGCGCTGCAAAGCGCAATCAGGAAAGCAATTCTAAAGCTCATTTCTTCAGTCTTCCATTTTCAATCCATACTTCATCTCCAACGATAAGGGTAGCATTGACCAGTAGATTCCACCGCACATAACCTCCGGTAACCTTACCGCCCAATTCGGAATTATCACCAATAGAAACACGAACTACGCCTGCACCATATCCATAATAAGGAATCACTGCCCGGTCCAAAGGCACCGACAGCAATGGGTTAAATCCAACAGCAATTTCTCTGAACATTTTAGCTTCTTCCCCGGCCGCACGAAGTTCATAAAAAACGTTTTTCATCCCGTCATCTACCTCAATCTCAACTATTTTTCCGTTGACAAACTTCATTCTTATCCCCCTGACGGTTTGTCCTCTCCATTGTGAATATTGGATAAATACAGTTCCATTCACAGACTCTTCTATGGGTGCAACACGAATAGCTCCGGCCGGAATTTCAATTTCCCGATCAATCAGCACTTTTCCATTTCGTGCCCGTGCCATAGACGCATCACCATCCTGCTTGGTCACATTTCGATCACCTATTTTGAATGAGATGTCTGTACCCTCCGGAGTAACAATCCTACCTCCATGAGCACGTAATGCAGCTTCAAACTCGTTCTGGATCTTGCTCAGCTTCTGGTAATCGGTATGAAGAACTGCATGTTCATACACATGTGCACTGAGTGAATCTACTTCAATTGCTGCTCCCTCGAAATCATATAGTCCGGACCAATGAAAATGCACCGTACGTCCCTTGCCTTTCTTTAAGACTTCCTGAAGGGCAGCATATGGCAACTGGTCGGGAGATGCGCCAGGCAACATGATCCCCAGATCCACATCATCAAACAAGGCTATCAGTTCATCTTTTGTCTTACCCTGCGCTGATCGGGTGTAGTCGGTCTCCCAACCAGCAGGTGATGGAATACTGTCAACATTCAGCGCCCCCAGGTTAACAGCCCCTGCCTGGCTCAGCAATGTATTCAAGTGAGATACCAACGAATCAAATTTGCCGGGCCGCGCCATCATGAGTACCCGCTCGCCAGGCTGAATAGAGCACTGCTTGATGATGCGCTCTGCCAACAATTTGCTGCTGGATTCTTTTGTTTTTGAACCACATCCGATGAGTATGAAGCATGCCAGCACTACGATTGAAACGGGTTTCATATGGATTTGAATTTTACAGGTGTCCAAGGTAATCATTCACAAAATATGTATAGTAATTGACTCCCGTTCTGAATATTTTTAGACTCTTTCAATCCAAACCTATGAAGAAATCTCTCCTTGTCTTTTTGTTGCTCATGGTCACCCTGTCGTGGTCTCCTGCTCAACAGGTTGATCCAGCTTATTATCAGGCCATTAAATGGCGCCTGATCGGTCCCCATCGCGGAGGCCGCACCGTAGGCGCTGTGGGAGTGCCCTCTCAGCCCAATGTATTTTACATCGGCGTGAATAATGGAGGTGTATGGAAAACAAATGACTTTGGCCTGACTTGGAAGCCCATCTTCGACGACCAACCTACCGGTTCCGTTGGCGATGTGGTCGTTGCACCTTCTAACCCCAACATAATCTACGTCGCAAGCGGTGAAGGAATTCAGCGGCCCGACTTATCAATTGGGAATGGCATTTATAAGTCTACCGATGGCGGTAGGTCCTGGACCAATACGGGTATTCGGGATGGCCAACAAATTGGTGGCCTTGCCATCGACCCGCAAAATGAGAACCGCGTGTTCGCCGCCGTATTGGGTCACCCCTATGGACCGAATACTGAGCGTGGCGTATTCCGCACGATTGATGGCGGCAAAAACTGGGAGCGCGTATTTTATATCGATGAGAACAGCGGCGCTGCTCAAGTAACGCTCGATCCAAAGAATTCCAATATTGTTTACGCCGATATCTGGGCAGCACGGCAAGGCCCTTGGGAAAACGGAGCATGGCAAGGCAAGGCATCGGGTCTTTACAAAAGTACCGATGGTGGCAACACCTGGAGCAAACTGACCAAAGGCCTGCCAACCTATGAGCAAGGATTGGGCCGCATTGGTTTCTGCATCGCTCCCAGCGATCCCAATCGCCTCTATGCCACCGTGGATTCACCGCAGGCAGGCGGCATCTACCGAAGTGATGATGCAGGTGCCTCCTGGTACCGCACTACCGCTGACGCCAGAATCTGGAGCCGGGGCAGTGACTTCGCTGAAGTAAAAGTTCATCCCCAAAATCCGGATGTTGTCTTCAGTGCTAACGTGGTAACCTGGAAGTCAACCGATGGCGGCAAGAACTGGACAGGCATCAAAGGTGCTCCCGGTGGAGATGACTATCATCGCATATGGATTAATCCTAACAATCCTGATATCATGCTGCTTGGACTGGATCAGGGCGCGACGATTACGGTGAACGGAGGTCAGACCTGGAGTTCGTGGTATAACCAACCCACCGCCCAGTTTTATCATGTGAGTACGGACAATGAATTTC
>DNZD01000336.1 GCA_003504855.1 Cytophagales bacterium | reverse complement strand
GGCAACGTGTGGGAGTGGTGTGCTGATTGGTACAAGCCGGACAGTTATGGTAATGCCGAAGAAATTGCGCACAACCCCCAGGGGCCATCGGAGAGTTATGATCCGGCTGAGCCCGGTGTGAAGAAGAAGGTTCAACGGGGCGGATCGTTTTTGTGTACCGAGCAGTATTGTTCACGGTACACCACGGGTACCCGCGGCAAGGGAGAGTGGAGGACCGGAAGCAATCATGTCGGGTTCCGCTGTGTGAAATCTTTATAACCTATGCACCCCAACGAAATCATCGCTCATGCCTGGTTCAAGGCATTCAACACCAAAGACCTGAATGGTTTGCTTGCATTGTACCACGAACAGGCAGCGCATTATAGTCCGAAGTTGAAGTTGCGCCACCCCGAGACCAACGGATTGATCAAGGGAAAGTCAGCGTTGCGGGCCTGGTGGCAGGATGCCTTTGACAGGTTGCCTGACTTGCAGTATGAAGTTATTTCCCTCACGGCGAACGACGAACGGGTATTCATGGAATACATTCGTCATGTGGCGGGCGAGGCCGATTTACGCGTGGGTGAGGTACTTGAGATCAGCGACAGCGTGATTGTTGCTTCGCGCGTTTATCACGGATAAACCCAATATGCAAGCTTGAGATTTTTCTACAAACCGATTCAAATGACCAATCGATAGCTTCAAAAATTACATTTTGAACCTTGTTGAGGGATGAAATTATCGGGCTGAATGTTTCTTTCCGTCCTTAAGATCTTTCAATTCCGTTTCTAATTTTTCAATATAAGCGTGTTGTTCAGCGAGAGCATCCTGCATTTCGCTCACGGTGTACCTGGGAGTAATGTGTTGAGGGCAGTTCCAGCTAAACGTCAGAACCTTGAATACCATCATTCGCTCCGGATGATATTTATAATCGGTTAGCGTCAGCTTTTTAAACAATTGCGGATTGTCCTTTAATTCTACCAGTTCAGCTTCGGCATAAATCTTTAGTCTGGTTTGCGATGCATAGTCCATGAAGAAAAGTGCTGCCTTTTTGTTGGTCATCAGGTTTCCGGCAGAGATATATTGTTTGTTTCCCCTGAAGTCCACAAAACCCAGTTTATCCCGGTCAAGCACTTTCAAAAATCCTTTGGGTCCTCCCCTGAACTGGATGTAGGGAAACCCGTTTTCACCGATGGTGGACATATAAAAGCCGTCGCGTGTTCCGATGAAATCTGTTTCATGGCTCGACAGCCCGTCAGTATGCTCCTGATCCATCCGTTCATAGGCCTTCCTGCTTCCGGCAATTGTCTGAAATGATTTTGAAGCGGCTGAGAAGGCAAGCGTGGAGTAGTTCATATTGGATGAATTGTGTTAGTAAACACCAGGTTGGATCGGATGGTTCCCAATCAAAGTACACTTCTGCCGTTTGCCCCCGGATTATGCATGATTATCAATTTTGCCGTATGGACTGCATTAGCGGTTCGTTTAAGTACGCAGTTCTGAGGTAATGAGCTGTAACCTGTCCCACCCGGAGTTTCGGGAACGGAAAGCGACTATGATCGCGGAGTTGAAAAGCCTGACGGTATCAAAAGTTGAAATAGCTCACGGTTATCGATATGCGTTTTCAGGTTCAGATCAATTGATAGATCTTCTGACTGCCTTTATCAAAGCCGAGCGTCAATGCTGCCACTTCATGGAATTCAGTCTGTCCACCAATGGTACCTCAGGCCATACCTACCTTGAGCTCACCGGACCGGAGGGACTTAAACAATTTATCGATAAGGAGATCGAGTTCTGAGTCTCATTTTTTCTTAATTCTACTGGCAGATCTGCTTTATTGTATTTTTTGAATTCGGATGCTGCCTGGTTTTCAATCCCGTGCCAGCAGAAAAAAATCATGATGCCGTGGAATAAATGGCCGGAGGGATTTGTCTAATTTTCGTCCATTAACCATTTAAAACACAAATCATTTCGTCATGAGTGAAGATCGCACACCCAAAATGAGATTATACCACCGCTACCTCGGTTTCTTCTTGGCCGGTATTATGGCGGTATATGCCGTGAGTGGCATTACCCTGATATTCCGGGACACCAATTTCCTGAAGAGCGAAAAGCTGGTTGAGCGCCAACTGAAGCCTGATCTGAAGCCTGAGGAGTTGGGCCGGGAGATCCGTATCCGCGATCTGAAAGTGGAGTCGGAGGAAGGAACATTGATCAAATTCCGGCAGGGAACCTATGATCGTGCAACGGGTGTTGCCAAATACACCACCAAAGAACTTCCGTTCATCGTGAACAAACTCCAGAATCTGCATAAGGCAGAGACCAAGGATCCCTTGTTCTTTATGAATATTTTCTTCGGCGTTTCGTTGTTGTTCTTTGTGATATCTTCCTTTTATATGTTCCTGCCCGGAACCAGTGTATTCAAAAAGGGGCTGTATTTTACCCTGGCGGGTATTGTGATGACATTGATATTGTTGTTCGTTTGATGAGTTTTCACCGCGAAGGCGCGGGGACGCGGAGTGATTAATGTGCCACCCCGATGGGGTTGCCGCTGCTATTGTTGACGATCTGGTCTATAAGTATTTCACCCCTACGGGGTTAAATGCAACGGCACTCTAAGACGGTTAGTTTATTTTCGTGCTTTTGGGGTGAACTTGTATTTGCACCGAAGGTGCTTCTGCGGTTTTTTTGTTAATGATTGATTCTGCGGTTGATCTGCGCTGCATTAGATCTGCGTGATCAGCGGGAAATGCATTTCTTTTTTTTTGCTCTTTCATCTCTTCTCGTACCGAAGGGGCTATTTCGCTTCAAGTTTGTTCTTAGCCAGTGTATTTTGCATTTCTCCGCGCCGTTGCGCCTCCCCGAATACGCTTCCCTCAATCGGGGCAGGCCGCGGTGAAAATTGCATTCGCACCGAAGGTGCCTCCTAATAATCCTCATACCACGCAAACTGCTCCCTGATAATCTGGTCCTTTTCTTTTCGCAGGTGTTGTAAGAATGCCTGGGCCACCGGAGAATGACCCTTGCCTTTCGGCCAGATGAGCTGCCATTGGGTTTTGATGGGCAGACCCGAAACCGGGATGATACTCAAATCTCCGTTTTGCAGTTCATTCTTGATGCCGATCAGCGGCATGATGGAATAGCCAAGTCCGGCAAGCACCGCCTGCTTCACCGCCTCATTGGTAGTCAACTCCATTTTCTTGATGACCGGTACATTATTACGCTCGATGAAAGTCTCCATCGCCTGCCGCACGCCTGATCCTTCTTCCCGAAAAATCAGCGGCAATTCTTTAAAGATCTGCTTCGTGTATGGACCCTTTTTCAATTTGTGATCGCCGTTGGCCACCAGAAAGAGTTTGTTTTTCAGCAACTCTATCTTCTCCAGTTGCATGGCCTTCGGCAGGATAGAAACCAAAGAAAAATCCACCGTGTTGGCCTGCAGGCTTTCGATGACCCTGGTCTTATTCGTCACTTCCATCAGTAGTTCAACGCCATCATGCTGCTTCATGAATGAGGACAGGAAGTAGGGCATCACATATTTTCCGGTCGATACGGTAGAGATTTTCAGCCGACCCGTCAGCCGCCCCTTGAAGGCATGCGTCTTTTGGTTGATCAGCATGGCTTGATCGAGGATGCTTTCAGCAGCCCTCGCGATCTCCCACCCGAAATCAGTAATGTGGATCTTCCGGCCAACCACTTCCGTGAGGGGAATGTCAAACTGCGCCTGCAGATGTTTTAATTGTATGGACACCGCCGGCTGGGTAAGGTGTAGCTGCTCGGCCGCTTTGGTGACACTTTGCGTCTCGGCGATCTTCTGAAAGATGCGAAGCTGGTTGAGGGTATAGTTCATGAACGTCTTATTCGGGTATTTTTTTAACGCCTGGAGTGATACAAACGTTAGAAATTATAATCATAAATAATACTTATGATTATAATAAACAAAATAAATATAAAAACCGGTCGGATTCAATCACTGATCGTGTGACAAAATCCGGTTTTTGTTTCTCAACAGCAACCTTATTGAACTCAACCTGCCTCGGCCTTTATACGCTGTTACGTGAAACCCTGTCTTAAATACCCTGTAACCATAGTTGTACTCCTGCTGATCGGATACACTCAGCTTTTTGCGCAGGTCAACAGGGGAATTGCGTCTACCGAAATCGGCAAATCGCGTACGGTCGTATCGCAGCGCGGAGGATTAATACCTGCAAATAGCGTTGATATTATTTTTCAGGAGACGGCTATGGAAGAAGAGGAGGACCGGATATTAACCGATGCTCCCCCCAGTCGCTCCGGTAGCTTTTTCATTGCTGAAAGTGTTTCCAGTGAGTCATCGTCCCGCCGAATATTGACATCCCACCACATGGCTCACAGACCTTCGTCCATCAACCCCTGGAAATTATTCCGGGTGTTCCGGCTTTGATGCTGTGGGGAAATCAAATTCAATGTACCACGTGGTGCAGTCCTACTAATCAGTGCAATCTTATCGCCCCCGGGGCAATACCATCATGAGTCGATTTCTCATCTTATTAAGTTTAAGTGTCTGGATATGCTTCACCAGCTGCTCTTCGCATGAAGAAGAGAAAGAAGAGGCTTTGAAATTTCAGGTGACCAGCCCCCTGCGCCGGGATACGTTGATCCGAAGAAACTACGTATGTCAGATCAGGGCTATCCAGCACATCGAGCTGAGGGCCCTCGAAAAGGGCTACCTCCAGCATATCTATGTGGATGAAGGAAAGCTCATCCAGCAAGGTCAGCAGATGTTTCAGATCATGCCCATGCTCTACAGGGCCGAGCTGCAAAAGGCAGAAGCCGAAGCCAAGTTCGCCGAGATTGAGTACCTCAACACCAAACAGCTGGCCGACAGCAACGTGGTGTCGCCCAACGAACTGGCACTGGCCAAAGCCAAGTATGATAAAGCCAAGGCCGAAGTATCGCTGGCCCAGGTTCATCTGGGATTCACGGACATACGTGCACCCTTCACCGGTATCATGGACCGCTTTCAGGTGCGGTTGGGGAGCCTCGTCAATGAAGGTGACCTGCTGACCACCCTGTCGGACAACCGCGAGATGTGGGTGTATTTTAATGTGCCCGAAGCCGAATACTTAGACTACAAAACCAATCTCAAGAAAGACAGCCTCATGCGGGTGCATCTCGAGATGGCCAATGGCCAGATGTTTGAATATTCCGGACTCGTCAAAACCATCGAAGCGGACTTCAACAATGAAACAGGCAACATTGCCTTCCGGGCTACCTTTCCGAATCCCAAGGGCCTCCTTCGGCATGGGGAAACAGGCAACGTTATCGCCACCTCACCCTATAAGAATGCACTGATCATTCCCCAGAAGGCCACGTTCGAAATCCTGGAGAAGAAGTATGTGTTCGTCATCGATAAAGATGATATCGTGCATCAGCGCGAGATCACCATCGCGGCGGAGATTCCAGACCTGTATATCATCAAGCAGGGCCTGTCCGATACCGAAAAGATACTCCTGGAAGGTCTTCGTAAAGTGAAGGAAGGCGATAAGATCGAGTTTGAATACCACGATCCGAGGAAGGTGATCCCGCACCTGAATGTCTATGTCGAATAAGTGAATCGTCTCAACCGGTAAGTCCCATGTTTAATAAATTCATTCATCGCCCGGTCCTCGCCATTGTCATTTCCATCGTGATCATGTTCATGGGCGTCCTGGCCATTGAAACATTGCCCACATCCCAGTTTCCTTCTATCGCACCGCCCATGGTGATGGTGAGCGCTTCCTATCCCGGAGCCAGCGCCAAAACGCTTACGGAGTCGGTGATCATCCCGCTCGAGCAAGCCATCAACGGTGCCTGGGGTATGCGCTACATGACCTCTGATGCCACGAGTGCTGGTGAAGCCAACGTTCAGATTCTGTTTAACCTCGGCACCGATATCAACCAGGCCCTCGTGCAGGTTTCCAATCGCGTGGAGCAGGTACGCAACCGACTCCCACCACTTGTTCAACGCGAAGGGGTAATCATCACACCCATCATGCCCAGTATGTTGATGTATGTGAACCTCTTCAGCAAAGACAAAAATGCCGACATGAAGTTCCTCTTCAACTTCGCCGGCGTGAACATGATTCCGGAGTTGCAGCGTATCAACGGCATCGGTCAGGCCCGTATCCTCGGCTCCCGCCAGTATGCCATGCGCGTGTGGCTTAATCCCGACCGCATGCGTGCCTATCAGGTTTCTCCCGATGAGGTCATGGAAGCCCTCAACGACCAGAGTATCATTGGAAAGCCTGGTCGGATTGGCCGCGGTGATAGCAAGCGGGCAGAAGCACTGGAATATGTGCTCGCTTACTCGGACCGCTTCAGCGATCCCAAGCAATATGAAAATGTTATCATCCGCGCCAATCCCAAAGGGGAGTTGCTGCGGCTGAAGGACATTGCCACCGTGGTGCTCGGCAGCGAATACTATGATATTTATTCGAATATAAACGGGTATCCCTCGGCCGCCATCGTGCTCAAGCAAACGTATGGCAGCAATGCGAGCGAGGTCATCAAAGAAGTTAAAGCCAAGCTGGAAGAGCTAAAGAAAACATTCCCACCAGGCATGGAGTACGAGATCAGTTATGACGTGTCCAACTTTCTCGATGCGTCTACCGAAAACGTAATCCACACCCTGCGCGATGCGTTTATCCTCGTAGCGCTGGTGGTGTTCCTCTTCCTCGGCGACTGGCGGTCAACGCTCATCCCGACGTTGGCCGTGCCGGTGTCCCTCATCGGTGCATTTATGTTCATGCAGATCTTCGGACTTACCATCAACATGATCACTTTGTTTGCCCTGGTACTGGCGATCGGTATCGTGGTAGATGACGCCATTGTGGTGGTGGAGGCGGTCCACGCCAAGATGGAGGCGGAGGACTTGTCGCCCTATCAGGCGGTGAAGAAGGTAATCGGTGAAATCAGCGGTGCGGTAATTGCCATCACGTTGCTGATGACAGCCGTGTTTGTGCCGGTGTCGTTTATGTCCGGTCCTGTGGGTGTGTTCTACCGTCAGTTTGCCATCACCATGGCTACATCGATTGTCATATCGGGTTTTGTCGCACTTACATTGACGCCGGTGCTCTGCGCCATGATCCTGAAGAACAACCACGGACGTCACCGTAAACGCACGTGGCTCAACCGCTTCCTCGATGGATTCAACTGGGGCTTCGAGAAACTTACGGGCAAATATGTGTGGCTCTTGCAGCGTATCGCGCACCGCAGGCTTGTCACCATCGGACTCTGGTGTCTCTTCGCTTTTGGTATCGTGTTCATCACCAATAACCTTCCGTCCGGGTTTATCCCGAGTGAAGACCAGGGGATGATCTATGCTATCATTCAAACGCCTCCCGGTTCAACCCTGGAGCGGACGAATGATATTTCCCGCAAACTGCAGGACATCGTGTTGACAGTGGAAGGTGTGCAGTCGGTATCGTCTATCGCGGGATATGAAGTGCTTACCGAGGGCCGCGGATCCAACGCCGGTACGTGTTTGATCAACCTCAAGAACTGGTCTGACCGCGATCATTCGGTAAGTGAAATTATCTGTGAATTGGAGGAGAAGGCTAAAGCCCTTCCTGGCGCAACCATTGAATTCTTTGATCCACCAGCCGTGCCTGGTTATGGTGCCGCAGGTGGATTTGCCCTGCAGTTGCTCGACAAGACTAACTCCGGCGACTATGACGAACTGGAAAAGGTGAAGAATGACTTCATGGAAGAACTTGGCAAGCGAAAAGAAATAACCGGCTTGTTCACTTTCTTCAGTGCTAACTATCCCCAGTATGAGATTGAGATCGATAATCAATTAGCCATGCAAAAAGGCGTGTCCATCGGCAATGCCATGAACACGCTGTCCATCTTTGTCGGCAGTACCTATGAACTGGGTTTCATCAAGTTCCAGCGCTTCTTCAAGGTATTCGTGCAGGCGGCTCCGGAATACCGGAAACTGCCGTCGGATATCATGAACCTGTACGTGAAGAGTGATCACGGAGAGATGGTCCCGTTCTCCGCATTCATGCGGATCAAAAAGAAACAAGGCCCCAACGAAATCAACCGCTACAACATGTATAACACGGCAGCCATCCGGGGTGCTCCCGCAAAAGGATATAGCAGTGGGGAAGCCATCAAGGTGGTACAGGAAGTGGCGAAGAAAACCCTGCCCCGTGGTTTCGATATTGACTGGGCAGCCTTGTCTTTCGATGAAGTGCGCCGTGGTAATGAGGCCATCTATATCTTCCTGATCGTATTGGGTTTCGTGTACTTCGTGCTTGCCGGTCAGTATGAAAGCTTCATCATTCCGCTTGCGGTCATTCTCTCATTGCCGGCGGGTGTGTTTGGTTCTTTCCTGCTGATCAAGTCCATGGGATTGGCCAATGACATTTACGCTCAGGTTGGATTGGTGATGTTGGTGGGATTGTTGGGTAAGAATGCCGTGTTGATAGTCGAGTTTGCTATGCAGCGCCAGCGACAGGGAGCCACGGTACTGGTGGCTGCCATCGAAGGTGCGAAGGTGCGGTTCAGGCCGATCCTTATGACATCGTTCGCTTTCGTAGCGGGATTGATTCCCCTCGTGGTTGCCCACGGCGCAGGTGCCATTGGTAATCGTACGATCGGATCATCTGCCCTGGGCGGGATGCTGTTCGGAACGGTATTCGGTGTGATCATCGTGCCTGGGTTGTATGTCATCTTTGGCAAGCTGGCTGAAGGCAAGCAACTCATCCGCGACGAAGAGTCCGATTCATTCACCGAGGACCTTGTGCACAGCATAGACAAATTTCCGCCAAACCATGATGCGAAAGAAGATGAATAAGCACTTATATCGGTATATCGGTTTGTTGGTCCTTACCGGATGGTTGTCATCGTGCAGTGTACCGACTTCCCTGATTCCGAGAAATGAAAGAAAGACTGTTCCCCAACAATATTCGGTTGCGCCGGCCGACACGGCAAACAGCGTGACCATAAAATGGAGGAACTTCTTTGCCGACCAGCAACTGGTTGCCCTGATTGACACGGCCCTGGCCAATAACCAGGAGTTGAATATTGTGATCCGCGAAATCAGCATTGCGAAAAATGAAGTGAAGGCCCGCAAAGGGGAGTACCTTCCTTTCATCAACCTGCAGGGAAGTGCCGGCCTGGAGAAGGTAGGACGCTTTACCCGACAGGGATCGGTGGAGGCCAACTCGGATATTGCGCCGGGCACACAGTTCCCCGATCCACTGCCTGATTTCCTCCTCGCAGCCAATTTCTCCTGGCAGGTTGACATCTGGAAGAAGTTGCGCAATGCCACCAAGTCGGCGATGCTGCGCTACCTCGCCACGACCGAAGGAAAGAACTTCCTGGTGACCCACCTGATTGCCGAAGTCGCAACATCGTACTATGAGTTGATGGCGTTGGACAACCAGCTGGAGATCCTGAAACGCAACATTGAGATTCAGCAAAATGCCCTGGAGATTGTAAAGCAACAGAAGCAGGCGGCGAAAGTGACCGAACTCGCGGTAAAACGATTTGAGGCCGAGGTGCTCAAGAACCAAAGTCGTATTTATCGTATTCAACAGGATATCGTAGAAACCGAAAACCGGATCAATTTTCTCGTCGGTCGGTTTCCGCAACACGTGGAGCGAAACTCCGATATGTTTATTGACATGGCACCTACCATGATGAATGCGGGTTTGCCGTCACAGTTGTTGAAGAACCGCCCGGACATCCGACAGGCAGAGCTGGAGCTGGCGGCGAGCAAAATTGATGTAACGGTAGCGAGGGCAAACTTTTATCCTTCACTGGATATTTCTGCCGGCGCCGGACTGAATGCCTACAATGGTTCATACCTGTTTACCAAACCGGAGTCCATGATCTATGCCCTGGCAGGCGGACTTACCGCGCCGCTGGTAAACCGGAATGCGATCAAGGCGATGTATTACAATGCCAATGCGCGGCAGATTCAGGCCGTGTATAATTATGAACGGACTATCCTGAATGCTTGCATCGAAGTAGCCAATCAGGTGTCGAACATCAACAATATGCGCACTAGTTATGACCTGCGTGCACAGCAGGTGCGCGCCCTTACTGAGTCAATTGATATTTCTACCAGGTTGTTCAAATCAGCGCGGGCTGACTATATGGAAGTATTGCTGACCCAGCGCGATGCATTGGAGTCGAGGTTTGAGTTGATTGATACCAAGATGCAGCAGCTGCATGCCGTGGTGAACATGTACCAGGCGTTGGGTGGTGGATGGAATTAAAGGTTAGTGTTTTTCTGGTTAGGGTTTAGTGGTCGGCAGGAGTGCCGGCCACTTTTTTTGACCGTAACGGCCTGTTATTCACTGGCCGATAGAGTTTCCTATTCGTTGTTGATGTTCCGTTGAATGCTGCCGTGCCTATGCAAGCTTTTTGGCCAAGGCAAAACGTTCGGCGACATTATCCCAATTGATAATCGGGAAGAGATTGTCCACAAATTCACCCCTTCGGTTCCGGTACTTCAGGTAGTAGGAATGTTCCCAGACATCAATGGCCAATACCGGAATTACGCCCCACTGCGTCAGCTTCTCATGGTTTTCACACTGAAGTACGGTGAGTTTTTGTGTGGATGGATGATAGCCCAGTATACCCCAGCCGTTTCCGTCAACCCCTTTGGACGTTTTTGCTATAAGGGCTTTCAATCGGTCGTAGGTCCCGAAGTCTTTTTCAATTTGCCTTAGCAGGTCTCCGCTTGGGTCGCTTTTCTTGTTGGTAAGATTTGTCCAGAATATCGTGTGCAAGATGTGCGACGACAGGTGGTAGGAAAGTTTTTTCGTCCAGTAGTCCACCGTGTCCAGATTATTCTCGTCCATGGCCTTCTTCACCATCTGTAAATCTTTGTTGGCAGCCTTCACTGCATCTCCATGGTGGAAGGTGTAATGTAAATGAAGGGTTTCCTGATCCATCGAAGGCTCTAGGAAGTTCTCACTGTAGGGGAGAGGTTGCAAAGCAAAATTACCTTCGGCATCCGTAAGCTTGTCCATTTTGCTTTCCTTGACGCCCTGAGCAAATACCGAATCGGTGGGAAGTAGACTGGCGCTGGCCAGTACCAGGCTATTCTGCAGGAATATTTTTCTGTCCATGGTGATTAGTGATTTAGTGGTGTTACTTCGAGGAGCGATTGGCCTGTTCACTTCTGTTTCCAGGGCCCCAAGCCGGGTACTTACAGTAATTTACATTAATCTTTCTGCTTTTCGATGGTTGGATACTGGCTGGAGCGATGCGCCTTCGGTGTGAATGCAAGTTTCCCCGCGGAGATCGCAGATTATTACAGAAGCCGCAGAAAGCGATAGTAACGACCGGTGTTCTTCACCGGTCGATGACCGTCTCTTCCGCGACCTCAGCGGGAACCCGCGTTTCAGCGCCTCCTTCACAAATTCAACTGGAAACCCTGTGTGACTAAAGTCATTTTTTCCCTCGCAGGTGTAAATCACTTTTGGACCCCATTTAGTCCAGGAAATCATGACCGAGGAAGCCCGAATTCTGCTGGAAGACATTTTTCCTTTTGGTCGGGTGCTGGTTACCCGCGAGGGACAAGTTTACGACGTCAATAAACAAGCCAGGGCGATATTTCAATTCAGTGAAAACGACCTGACTGGCGTATCGCTGGAGGAATATATTGCTCCCAAATACTGGCAAAGCTTCAGGCGTTTTCTGGACAAGGTGTTTACATCAAAGCGGCAGGAGCTGCTCGATATCAAACTGACCCATATCAATCCCGATTATCCCACCGATGTTTGTGTGTTCGGGCACTTAGTACCGTTCGGCGATTTATGTCAGTTGACCGTCATGGACATCAGCGCCAGCCATCGGGTTCCGCGTGTGATTGATGAAAACATCGGACAATTCAGGTTCAACCTGCTGGAGAAAACAACCTGGCGTTCTAAGAAGCATGCACAGATTCTGGGGATTCAGGACCCCACGCAGGAATGGTCACTGGAAGTAGCGCTACAATATGTTGTTCCTGAAGATGTGAATAAAGTGATGGAGTCATTCAAACGCGGGGTGGAACAGGGAATCGATGAGAGCATTGAGTTCCGCATCAAACGGACAGACGGTGTGATCCGATGGATATGGCTGACTACCAGTGTAACCCGGAGCTCAGAGGGCATGCCAGTAATTGTGGATGGCATTATTCAGGACATCACGGAAATGCGCCGCAACCAGATTGATTTATTAAGCGCGGAGGAGCGGTACTTTAATCTGATCTCCATGCTGGAGATCGGCGTCGTTATCCTTGGTCCGGATGAACGGGTATTGGTTTGTAATCCAAGTGCATTACGACTCTTCGGGCTTACCATGGAACAAATGATAGGTGGGACCGCTATGAATCCCGCGTGGAATGTGATTCATCCGGACGGGAGCCCGTACCCTGGAGATACACATCCAGTTTCCATTACCTTCAAAACAGGCAAGCCGGTACTAAATGCTATCATGGGCGTATTCCGCCCGGTGACCCAGGATCGCATCTGGATCTCTGTTAACTCCGAGCCGCGGTTTAACTATGATGGCAGCATCAAAGACGTTACAGCTACGTTCAAGGATGTGACGGAGATTGTGCGGGCGAATGGGGTAACCCGCTAAGGTCAGCACTTCGCTGAATCTGAACCATTTTACACATTTCATATTCCCACCGCGTGCATTATCTTTGTGGCCCGCCGCTGCAAAAGCGGCCGTTCTTGGTTATTCTGGCTCCGTATTTCAATGGATAGAATTTCACCCCGACATAAACAGGGAGGATTCAATCGTAGAGATGAGTAGCTCATGGTCCCGTATTTCAATGGATAGAATTTGAGATTCCGATTCTCAAGATGTAGGTTCGATTCCTACCGGGACTACCAATGAAGCAGACGGAAGCGATCTCCGATCTGCTTCACGTCGCTTCATTGTGTCCTGAAGCGACCGACTGAGGAGGTCTGCTTCAGGAAATGACCTGGGAATCCGGATTTTACAACTGACATGAGGAGCGTATCATTGTGAATGGTTAGCACAATGCCCTTACCATACTGCGTTTATATCCTTTTCAGTTATAAGGATCATTTGCTCTACACCGGCTATACCTCCAACATTGACCTGCGCATTAAAAACCACAACGAAGGAAAAACGCCGAGCACAGCTCCGCGTCGTCCGTTGCAATTGATTTTCTGCGAATTCTATCTTTTTGAAGAAGATGCGAGAAAACGAGAAATGTATTTTAAGACAGCACCTGGTAAAAAGGCGGTGAAACTAATGCTTCGGAGTACGCTGACCAAAATGGGATACTCGGCCACAATCCTGACTAGTACCGGTGACACTGAACTATCACATTAGTGATTTGAAGGGCTCTAAGATCAAGTTCCGTCTTTCGTGAGCCGGCCTTTATTTGTTTCTCCCGCGCGATCCCCGATAGCTATCGGGACGATTCCTGCCGGGGCTACCAATGAAGCAGACGGAAGCGATCTCCGATCTGCTTCGCCTTCGCTGTGTGATGACACAAGCGGATCAATTCTCTTGATGCGAGCGGAGCGAAGCATCCCTCTCAGTTTCTATCATCGCCTACGATGCCGTCATCGCGAGCGAAGCGAAGCGATCCCTGTATCGCGGACGAAGCGAAGCGATCCTCGCATGGCGAGCGCGGCGATCCCTTGGTCATGACTCTTCTGATTTGGGTCGGATAGCCACCTCGTCTGGTCAGACACGCCCCAGACTCGCCCCAAACACGCCCAAAACCATAAGCAAACCAGCAAGGAACAAGCAAGCTTCAAGCTAAGATGTTGCTGGTTGATAGCTAGGAGATGACTACAAAGTCCCGATAAGGTCCCGATAAGGTCTGGTTAATGTCCCGATAAGGTCCCACTAAGGAGGGTGATTTTAGTACCCCGTTGAGTTTGTTTCGTTGCCTGATGTCGGCTTTTCGGGTACTTTAACATAGTACACTTAATTACGCGAAAACATCTTTGATGGCCAAGAAAGAAGTAAGTGAAATCAAACGCCTCCGCCGTCCTGGTGATCCCGTTATCGTCAACAGCAAGGCGTACGGAAAACACGAACGCTCTCCGCGCTATACCTACACACCCAAGACAGTAAGTCCTGCGCTCAGGAAATTTGCCGAACTAAATACCCAGGCGAACAGGATTGCGAAGGCTATCAATGACGCATTCAAGCCTTTCAAAGAAGAAATCAAGGATGGAACGATGTGGAGTCGACTGGTTGGGATAATCAAGAAGAACCTGAGTGCTAACCCGATGCCGGATCTTCAATTTCTAACGGAGTTTGAGTTTAATGAAAAGCTTCACTTTTCCCGGACTTATAAAGCTTCCATGTCATTTACCATCAAGGATGCAAACCTGAAAGTTGCAATACGATCTGCATCCGCTGACTCAATAAATAAATTCAAGGCTTCCCATTATGAGCAGACCCTGGTAGTGGTGTTCATGAACAGGGACTTTATCACGGTTACCAATACACACCGCAGCCTGTTTCCGGTCGACAGGAGGGAGGAGCCGAAGAAACGCGGGCGGGCACAGACGTATAATTATGATTATCATAATGACACAGCACAGTTTGGGGTTCCGGCGAACACTACTATCATACTTATTGGGGTCAAATGCAAGCCACTCAAAGACGGTGTATGCAAAACCCCTTCTGGCAGTGGGTTTACGGTGCTGGGAGTACTTGAAACAGTGGTCGAGTAGTAAGAGCACCTGCAATGAGAAGTGGAAGTGAAGGTCTACAGGTCATACCCGGCAATCTGTCTCAGGACCCATTATCACTCCGGATATAGCCGTCATCGCGAGCGAGGCGATCCCCCGTACAGCGAGCGAAGACTGCTGGCGGTGATGTGGCCAGAGTTGGATCGCTTTGCCAGGGCTCGCGATGACGGTGAAAGTTGATGTTTGGTGATGTGGAGGATTGCTTCGCTTCGCTCGCAATTTGCCTCCAGTATTTTACCTCCGTCTGATAAAGATCCAGCCACGCGGGGTTTTTGGTATTGATAAGATCAAGTTTCTTCTTTCGTGAGCCGGCCTTTATTTGTTTCTCCCGCGTAATCGCCCATTCAATCCTTTCGTGAAATTCAAAGTAGACAAGCTTATTCAGGTGATAGCGGGCGGAAAAGCTATGTGGATGAACCTTTTGCATATGCTCCAACACCCGCCTCGCGAGGTTGGAAGTAACACCAACGTAAAGTGTTGTCCCCCATTGATTGGTCATAATGTAGACATGCCCTCCGTATGTCATGCTGCAATCTTAGAATAATTGTCGACACGCGACCTATTGAGCGAGGTAGCAATATGTCTGGAATACCTGACCAATTGCGAGCGGAGCGAAGCAATCCTCATGATGCGAGCGGAGCGAAGCAT
>DNZD01000329.1 GCA_003504855.1 Cytophagales bacterium | reverse complement strand
TTGATGGAAATATTTCAATGGAAACTAATGATGCGATCCTGAGTGATGGAGAAAATGTTTATATCGGTAAAGACACACTAATAGTCTGCACTAAATCAATCGAAATTGGCTCTTATGTTTTGATTTCAGGCGGTTGTATTATTCAGGACAGTGATAATCATAGCCTTGATTTTGAGATTCGTAAACATGATGTCAAAGACTGGTTAATGTATAAGCATGATTGGAGCAGGCACGAATCCAAGTCTATCTTAATTGACAGGGGTGCATGGCTTGGTGCACGAGTTATTGTTCTGAAGGGGGTAAGGGTAGGGGAGAAGACAGTTGTGGGCGCTGGAAGCGTTGTAACTAAATCTCTAGATTCTAATTCGGTCTATGCAGGTAATCCTGCTCAATTCATTAAACGAATTGCAGAATGAGTTTGCTGTCTCGATTAAAGATTTTCTTATGGCGCTCTATTTATCCGTTCTATTGGCTTTGGTTTAATTTTAATAAAATTAACTCACGAAGTCGATTTATATCAACCCACTATCAGGGCGCAATCACTTATGATACAGATGGCCTTACAACTAGCAATAATTGTGATTTCATAACAGAGCCTCGTTTCGCAAAGGCCTACGCTTACGCCGCTGCAACAAATCCATGGAAGGGATTCACGTTGCAATGGAGAGTGTATGTAGTTTGCTGGTTTGCTAATCATGTAAAGGGATTAGCTGGTGATTTCGTTGAATGTGGTGTAAATACAGGTGCTTATTCCAGAGCAGTTATAGATTATATTGAGTTTGAAAAACTGGGTAAGACCTTCTACTTGCTGGATACGTTTGATGGATTTCCTGACGACCAGGTGACCGAACCTGAGAGAGTTGCAGGTATAATGCAATATGGCGGTAGTCACTATAAGGATGTTTATGACCAGGTACTTAAGACTTTTGCGGGATTTCCGGTTGATGTCATTCGTGGGAGGGTACCTGATACCTTACTTCTATGTAAGACTCAGGCAGTTGCCTATCTTTCGATTGATATGAATGCAGTAGTCCCGGAAATAGCGGCGATGGAGTTCTTCTGGGATAAGCTTGTGCCTGGGGCTGTGATTATCCTGGATGATTATGGCTTTCCAATGCACATAAATCAAAAGAAGGCATTTGACGCATTTGCAAAAAGCAGGAAAACGGAGATTCTGAGTTTGCCTACCGGCCAGGGGATAATGTTTAAGTCATGAAGGTACTTATTCTCGGTTCGGAGGGTTTTATCGGAAGAAATCTGGTTACTTACTTCATCAAGGTAAACGAGGAGGTGACAGGGGTCGATCTATATGAAGTGGGTAGTCAGCGGTACACCTATCATAAAGTTTCTCGATTGTCTCCTGACTATGATGAGTTGTTGGCATCGATTCAATTTGATGTTTGTATTAATGCAGCGGGAAGTTCCAGTGTGCCGTACTCTACGACACATCCGATTAGTGATTTTGAGGCCAATACACTGGATGCCATAAGAATACTTGATGGGATCAAGAGGCACCAACACGCCTGCAGATATCTGCATATCTCCAGTGCAGCAGTTTATGGTAATCCTTCAGAATCACCCACAAGCGAAGATTCGCGCCTGCAGCCAGTTTCACCATATGGTTGGCACAAATTGATGGCGGAACATCTTTGCGCTGAATATGCAAATTTATTCAATGTAAAGGTGGCTGTTGTCAGGCCCTTCTCGGTGTTTGGCGTTGGTTTAGAGAAGCAGTTGTTTTGGGATTTATACACAAAGAGTAAGGTTGCTCAAGCGGGGACGTTGAAGTTATGGGGAAGTGGGGAAGAGACGCGGGATTTTATTTATATCGATGACCTGGTTCGGGCTTTGGATGTGGTTGTGAGACATGGCTCGTTTAACGCCCATGTATACAATATTGCGAGCGGTCGGGAGACAACCATCAAGTATGCGGCTGAGTCGCTTCTGAAATTATTGAATCCTTCGATTCGACCGGTATTTACCCAAGAGTCTAGAAAGGGTGACCCGGTTAATTGGAGGGCAAATATCTCACGAATTCAGAATTTAGGTTTTCAACCTCTGGTTCCTTTCGAATCCGGGATTGATAAATTAGCGATATGGATGAAAAGCCTGAATTAATCGTTGTTAGCGAGAATAAGCTGGGAGGTGTTCAGAGCTACTTCAATAACCTGCTTCAGGGCGATCGTTTAGATTCATTTCATAAACAGTGGATTCTTATTGATCACACTTCGTCCCGAGATGCAAAGCCAACTGTTCCCTATACTACAGCCGACGCCAGGATTTTCTCACCCGTTGGTGATTCTCTGCTGTCCACATGCGCCTCACTTGCAAATATGATTTCAGACGTGCCCGGAGTGGTGCTTGTAAACTATGAACTGGAATTGATTGCGCTGCATCGTTACCGAAGGAATAACAAGACAGTTTTCTTTTTTTGTCATGATGAAATGTATGTTGCAAATGCTTTGCGTTTTGAGTTCCTGATTGATGTATTCGTTACGCACAACACGCATTTTTATAAGGAATTGCGAGAACGACTGCCATTTTCAAGGAGAAATGATGTGTACTATTTGCCATACGGAATAAGACGGTCCCCGATTAGAAGGAGTGAGGGTGATTCTCGGGAGATTCGCTTGTTTTTTCTGGCTAGATTGACCGCTAAGAAGGGGATCTTTGATTTGTCTAAAATCGATGATATTCTTCAGTCAAAGGGTGTTCCCGTTCGATGGGTCATTGTTGGGGATGGACCTGACAAGGAAGCTTTGATCGAATCATTAAAGGATAGGCCATATTTCTCGTTTCATTCACCCGCGGAAACTTCTGAAATTTTTACTTTGGCTGCACAATGTGACATATTTGTGCTCCCGTCTTATCTGGACGGTACTCCAGTGGCTTTATTGGAAGCCATGAGCGTTGGCTTGGTGCCCATAGTGTCAAGGTTTAATAGTGGTATCTCAGATATAGTTAAGACAGATATTGGATTTGTAGTTGGTGTAGCTGATGTTAATGCCTTTGCAGAAAGAATATGCTGGCTTCACCATAATAGAGTTTCGCTGGAGTCGATGAGCCTTGCTGCACATGCATTGATGAAAGAGAATTACGACCTTGAGGTTTGTTGTGATAAATATTATGATCTATTCAGGCAATTTAGATTGCTGAAAAAACCGGTGAGAAAACGGCTCTTTATTTACGAGGGAAGACTTGATCTTCCGGTAGTTCCGGCGTTCGTAAGAAATGGAATTCGATCATTACGTAAGAGGTTGTTGAAATATCAGCCATGAAGCATTCCGGAATTTCCATTGTAGTCTGTTGTTATAACAGTGCCCAGGTAATTGGTGATACTCTACTTGCCCTCCGGGCTTTGAAGCTTCCTGCTGATGCTTATATTGAGTTGGTCCTGGTAAATAATAATTGTACTGATCGGACGGTGGAGGTAACCTTAGAAGTATGGAATCAAATGGGCGCACCTTTTCCGCTTCGAATTGTTGAGGCCCGTCAGCCTGGATTGAACTTTGCCCGGAAGGCCGGGGTGATCTCTGCCAACTATGAATTTGTTCTTTTTTGTGATGATGATAATTGGCTGTCGTCGGATTATGCCGTTAATGTGATAGGAGCATTTGAAAGTAATCCTGAACTTGGAATAGTGGGCGGCTGGTCTGTCGGGAAGTTTGAGGGTACCATGCCCCCTTGGTTTCCTCACGTGGAGACCGCATACGCGGTGGGAGGTGAACCACCGGAATCAGTACAGCCTGTTTCGTTTGTATTTGGGTCTGCGATGGCTATTCGCCGAGAACTGGGTATGCGCATTTTTGAGAATAATTTGACCACGCTGGATAGGGTTGGAACGGTACTGACTTCAGGAGGTGATGCCGAACTTTGTGAACGCTGCCTGGCCATTGGTTACTCCGTAGCTAAATTACGTTCACTTCGATTTACCCATTTTATCAAGAAGGAAAGACTTACCTGGTCGTATTGCATTCGGTTATTTGAGGGCTTCAGTTTTTCTTCTGCTATGCGAAAAGGCCCGGCGTTTTCGTGGCGACAAAAACTGAGTGCCATGAGAATAATCGTATACTTCATCTTGACGAATCCATTAGTCTTCTGGCATGCCATTCGAAAGACCGAAGGCGATCTGGAAACGATCAGGTATTTTTCTCTTCAAGGTACAGTAAAGGCCATGTGGCTGGGTAGACTCTGATGCGCATCTTGTACTTTTCAGACATCCCTATCCGCCGGAACAGCTTTGGTGGACCCGTGGTTCTCCACCGGCTGCTGAGTAGTTTACCAGCAAGTGAACTACAGGTGATAAGTACCAATATGTTTGATTTGGCCCCTGGTGAGGAAGAGATACCTGCCAACATATGGCACTATCCGCTTATACGCCTCATCCGCACGAGGTTGTCAGGATGGTATAACCTGCTCATGCTTGCCCTTTCGCCAATGCTTTTCAGGCGTCTGGGAAGAAACATCCGATTGCTTAAACCTGACTTGATCGTCACGGTGTCGCACGGGTATGCGTATTTTGCTGCAGCATTCTGGGCGCGCCGGATGAAGGTGCCCTATGTCATTATCCATCATGATGTTTACGCCACAACCTTTGTAAAACCTGCCTTTGCTAAGAATTGGATTAATGGCAGGTTTGCCGAGGCTTATCAAGGCGCTGCCTGCAACTTTTGCGTATCGCCATACCTTACCGCTTACTACAGCGGACTGTTCAACGGCAGAGCAATTACCCTGTTTCCTGGCAGGGAAGATAGGAGTGTTGCACCTCACCGGTTGAACAAATTACCGACTGAGGGATTGACGCTGGGATATTTTGGTTCGATCAATTCTGAGGAATTGCTTGATGATTTTGTTGCATTGGCCAATATGATCAGCGCTGGAGGGCATCGCATTCACCTGGTTGGACCCGTAACCGATAACCAACTCAATAGGCGTGGACTGAGAGTTCAAAATATAATCTGTCATCCAAGAATGGCTCAGGCGGATCTGGAAAAATTTGTTTCCGAAAATATTGATGCACTCCTGATCGTGCAAGAGAGTCACGCGATTTTCCGGGAACATGTCAGCGTGAATTTTCCAAGTAAGTTGGTTGAGTACACCCGATTTCAATTGCCTGTAATTGTTTTTGCGCCTGGTTATGCCAGTGCCTCAAAATTTGCGGCAGAGTATCCGGAAGCCCTTATCGCGATTTCTTCGCCAGCTGAAGATCAGGAAGTCTGGTCTGTAATGACTTACCTATTAGACAGCGAGCTTCGGCAGCGACTCGGACAGCGGGTAGGCGAGTTGGGGGAACGTCTGTTTGACAGCTCGGTTGTGCGTGATGTATTCCTCACAGGGATTAAACGATCCTAAATCTGGCGGATGTCCAATTTTGTGTTGCGCGGCTTTAGGGCGATCTTTGCCGGAATGACTAATAACAGTA
>DNZD01000197.1 GCA_003504855.1 Cytophagales bacterium | reverse complement strand
TTCCCCCAAAGATATTTCTGCTATGATTCTGGGTGGTCACGGCGACACCATGGTTCCCCTGCCACGTTACACCACGGTGGGTGGTATCCCGGTTACTGAATTGATCAGCAAAGAAAAGCTGAATGCCATTATTGAGCGCACCAAAGTAGGGGGAGGTGAGTTGGTGAAACTGATGGGCACTTCTGCCTGGTATGCACCTGGTTCGGCTGCAGCACAGATGGTGGAAGCCATTGTAAAAGACCAACGCCGTGTGTTGCCGGTATGTGTGCAACTGGATGGCGAGTATGGTATCCGCAACTGTTATCTCGGCGTTCCGGTAATCCTGGGCAAGAATGGTATTGAGAAGGTGATCGAGCTTGATCTGAATAATGAAGAGAAGGGGTTGCTCGAAACCAGCCGTCAGCATGTACAGGAAGTCATGGAGGTTCTGGATAAACTCCCCAAATAGATATTGGATCCTCAAATATTGAATGCCGGACCAGGAAGTCCGGCATTTCTTTTTTCGAGGGAATGGATAGCTGATAGGAGTTGTCTAAACCAAAAATACAGGTGATGAAAAACATTTTGGCAACGCTGGCGCTGCTCATAGCTCCGATCATCATGCTGGCACAGGAGTCTGCACTTGATATTAAGGTCAGGGCTTTTCTCGCTAAGCACCGCGGCGAATGGCACGACCTGAATGTACCCTATCAGGATGGAGAGACATTGTATAACCTGATCATTCAGAATCACTATACGTCTGCGCTTGAGATTGGTACCTCTACGGGACACTCTACGATATGGCTGGCCTGGGCGATGAGCAAGACCGGAGGCAAGGTGATCACCCTGGAGTTGAGCGAATCGCGCCGCCGCCAGGCGCTAAAGAATCTGGAGGAGGCCGGACTGCTGGCGTTCGTGGATTCAAGGTTGGGTGATGCTCACGAATTGGTCAGTCAGGTGTCAGGCCCCTTTGATTTCGTTTTTTCCGACACGGACAAGGATTGGTACACACAATACTTCAAGGATGTTACTCCCCGTCTCTTGCCAGGCGGATGTTACACGACCCATAATGTGATTGATCGCGTGGCGAGCAAGGAGTACCTGGAATTTGTAATGGGAAACCCCGATTTTACATCTACCATTGATCGGGGCAGCCGCGCGGGAATATTGATCAGTTATAAGAAGAAGTAGGTAGCGTATTATTCCAGCTCTTCACATTCAAAATGGTGTTCCTGCAACAGGTTCTTGATAGAGGCGGTGATGTTTTCCTGGCTTTCTATTCGCAGTATTTTATCACAGTCCATCAGATCAAAATTGGTCCTGGAGCCTGGCAGAATTTTATCCAGGTGGGGTTTTAGTTTGTTGACCTGCTTTCTGGTTCTGACCGTTGTTCGAAAGACGTAGATCATGATTTTGATAAATCCGCCAGCAGTGTTTCCAGGGTTTGAAGGGTAGCCGTAAATCCTAGTTTGAACCCTTCGAGGAGTCGCTCCATGCGCTCAAAGGACTCGTTGTACACGGTGACGGTCACTTTCGTGATTCCGTTGGTTTCGCTGAATTGGTAATCCCATTCCGATCCATTTTTTTCCGGATTTTCGTTCTCATCGGCGAATGCATTCCACATCTTGAAGTTTGAGATGGGGGTAATGGATGTGTATTTCTGTATGGACCACATTTCTTTACCGTCGGGGCTGACCATAGCGTAGAATCGCTTTCCGCCAACTTCAAAATTCATGTACTTCGTCCTTGCTTTCATGGGTGCCGGGGCTATCCACTGATCCAGAAGTTCTGCCTTGGTGAATGCGTCCCATACCAGCTGGCGTGGTGCCACAAATTCTCTGGTGATGTAGACCGTTTTGGCGGCTTTGTCCACCGTGAAGTCAAACAAGAGGTTGCTCATGGTAATGTTTTTTAAGGATTGACGCTTTACCGACATTCATTTATGAAACTGATTGGTTGCAAATATATACGCAACTGGTTGGTTGCGCAATACCCGGGGCAAACTTTTTTTGAACACCAGGCTGGAAACTGCCTGGCTTATCCATAAACCAAATCTGGCTGGATTTCAAACAGGAGCGACAGCGTTCCTCTTTTTATTATAGTCGGCAAATAGTCCCAGGGTGAGTACCAGCAAGCAGGCACTGATCCATATCCCGACGTAATATTGATTTTCAGGTGTGGCAAACAAAGTGATCATCAGGCTTCCCATTGAAATGATTCCTGCGAACAGCGCATACCAAATGTTATTGTAATACCAGGAGTATGGGAAGAAGTGCGCACCAGTGATGATGGCATAGGTCATCAGGAAATACTCTGGTTGTCGCAGCAGGATGAGGATCAGGAAGGGAAAGTAGAATAGTTGGGCAAAGTTGAGCCACAATCCCAGGGGCTGAAGCGGGTTGCTTTCAATCTTCCATTGGGTTTTCAATACTTTGGACAGCAGGAAGGCTAGGGGTAACATGGGTCCGCCGACGATAAAGACGAATACAGATCGGGTATAGGCATCAAAATTCAGCGTCCAAATAAAGGCGATGAGCGACCATATGATGGTGGCGGCTATGGTAAAGTCAATGCCGTTTTTTGCTGATACCGAAAGTTCCAGCCTCAGTTTGTCCAATTCCGGTTTGTTCATGGGGTATTAATTGATAGGTTGCCTTGCCGGCAAAGAAATAAACTGTGGGCTATAACTCAAAATGAGTATTTTTTGTTGCCTGGTTTGCCATCCTTGTTATGAAATCTGATTGTTCTGCTATGGTTCCTCGTGTGCTTATTCTGTTGCTATCTTTATTCTGGTCTCCCTTGTCGTCCTTTGGTCAGGTTAAGACAAGCAATGCTGGATTCATCCCCAAAATAAAGAGAAGCACGAGGGCAGTAGCGTTGGTTCCTGACCAGGATACTCTTCTGGTAAGTCAGTTTATCAGGAGCATTTTTCAGGATTCAAAAGGCAATATGTGGTTTGGGACCCTCAGTGAAGGTGTGGTCAGGTATGACCAAAAGACCTTGACCTACTTTTCCAATCGGGAAGGTTTTATTAACAACACGGTCTATGCCATCAATGAGGATAAGCAGGGTAACATGTGGTTTGGCACCGACGAGGGTGTGTACAAGTATGACGGCATGACATTCAAGCACTACGGCCAGCAGCAAGGACTTGCGCATACCGACATAACCCGAAAGGGCATTCTGGTAGATCGGTTGGGTACCATTTGGGTGGGTACTCATGGGGGCGTTTACCAGTATGACCCGCTATCCGACCGCCAGGGCGGACAAAGTTTCTCCCTATTCACCTTGGTGCCAGCTATTAATGTCGCCGGTATCCTCGAAGACAGCCGCGGCAATATCTGGATAGCTTCTTCCGGAAAAGGGGTATTTCGTTACGATGGAAGATCGGTTACACATTTCAATCAAAAGGATGGGTTGGGTGAGAACTATGCAGGCGGAATTGCCCAGGACAAGGCGGGCCATATGTGGTTCACCATGAAAAAAGGCATTTGCAAGTTTGACGGCAAGGTATTCACTGAGTATACAACCAGAGATGGCCTGGGTGGCACAGAGTTTTGGGGGATCATTATCGAAAAGTCTGGGATCATATGGATAACCGCCCGGGGGAGTACTACGAAGTTTGACCCGTCTAAACCGTTAAGTGATCCAAAAGCATTTACCGTATTTAGGCCGGCCGACGGTTTGAATTGCTGTGTCCAAAGCATGTATCAGGACAGGTCGGGACGCATGTGGTGGGGAACAGCTCAGGGACTGTACCGGTTTGACGGCACCCGGTTTTATCAGGTGAAGAAGGCAGGTCCGTGGTAGTGTATCAATTCTCCTTCAACATGCCATGGGCGATGGCGAGATCCTGAATCGCATTGCCCACAGACTTGAAAACAGTCAACTGATTTTCGGAGGTCCGGCCTTTCCGGAATCCGGAAACTACTTCGCCCAATTCGGCGTGAATGTGCTCAGGTCCCATACGGCCCTGTTGGACAGGGATCATGATATCGCCCGCTTCCGACAACGCCGCTTCACGCTGATCAACAATCAACAAACTTTGGAGTATGACAGATGCATCTATTTCCTGCATGTTCGGTTTGAATGACCCAATGGCATTGATGTGCACACCTTCTTTCAGTGCAGTTACGGGAAAGAGTGGTGTTGATGATGTGGTGGCCGTGCAAATCACGTCAGCTTCTTTCAACTCAGAGAGGTCACGCGCGGCCACGAACGTGATGGGGTATTGACTGGCGAGCTCATCGCAGAAAGCCGTTGCCCGCGCAATTGTTTTGCCAAACACAATGACTTTTTTGATATCCCGAACCGTGGCTACTGCAGCCAATTGGGTGTATGCCTGTGTGCCTGTACCAAATAAGGCCAGCACATGTGCATTATCCCGCGCCAATAAATCTGTGGCCAACCCCGACGCGGCGCCGGTGCGCAAGGCAGTAAGGTATTCCGCATCCAGCAGGGCCAGGGGTACACCGTTCTTGCTGTCGGTTACGAGCATCTTGCCCTGGATGATCGGCAAACTATTCACCTCGTTGTTCTCATATACGGCAACCATCTTGAGTCCAAACAGGCCATAGGCCCCGGAATAGGATGGCATAAATAAGGCGCGGCCGGTGTGGTCACGGGATTCGATCACCGTGCGCAATGGCACAGCAGCATTGTCTGAACTCAACAGCATAAAAGCCTGCTGCATCAACCCAATGGCTTTCTCCATGGGAATGGTGCGTTTGATCTCTTCGGTGGTAAAATGTCTGAATGAACTCATCCTTTATACGCACGATAAATGATTTCCCGGGAAGAGACTCCGTAGCGATGGCATTCCGCTTCGCCGAGGGTAGCGGAGAAACTATCAGGTGCCGGCTTTAGTCCGCTGCGCTGCATCCGGACGGTATAATCATGTCCGTACTTTCGCACGTGGTCGTCCTGACCAAAGATTTTTTCGCGCTCGCGGGGATCGGTGATGCTGTTGTCCTCGAATGTCTGGTCGGGAACGGGAGAGAAGAAGGGGATTTGCAATATGGCCCAGCCATTGGGCTTGAGTACGCGGTTGATTTCACCCATGGCAACGATGTCATCTTTAACGTGTTCAAGCACATGGTTGCACAGGACCACGTCGAACGTATTGGCATCGAAGGGCATGGTATGAATGTCCATTTTTACTTTTGCCAAAGGCGACTCGATGTCGGCGGTGATATAACCATCGCCGTGCACGATTTCGAATCGCTTCATGAAGCAATGCTCGGGTGCGATGTGCAAGACATTGAGTTTGCGATTAAAGAAATCGGTCTGCTTGCTGAGGTACAGCCAAATTAACCGATGGCGCTCCAGGGACAGGCATGAAGGGCACAGGGCATTGGGCCTGGGGTTGATGCGCCCGTAAGGCAAAAACTTACTATAGGACTTTGAGCAGATGGGGCAGGTTACCGCCTTGCCGGCGTAAAACAAACCCAGAAACTTTAGCCCAACGCCGCTGAATAACTGGAGGTATTTGCGTGGCACAAACCGTATCAGCAGCGAAATCAGGCGTTTCATGGGGGGCAAAGATAATTTGTTAGGCCGTTTGAATGGACGTTTGGCTGGTTTTCAAAGGAAAAAAGGCTGAGATTTTAAAACTATTTACACCTGTCCGGCATCTTTAACGTATGGAAGCGGGGTAGCCCAAGCCCGAAAGCCACTGTGAATAAACCTTTACCTGAATCTCCGATGATGCATTCCGACGTTTTGCTTTTGCAGGCACGCGACGGCGACCGGCATGCACAGGGCAAGTTGATGCAGGTGTGGTATAAGCGAATCTATAATTTCAGTTATAAATTCTTCTATGACCATGACCTGGCCATGGAAGTATCGCAACGCACCTTCATCCAGATGCATCGCAACATTGCCTTCCTGCAGGATGGTGCTCGTTTCAGGTCATGGCTGTATACCATCGCTGTGAATTGCTGCCGCGAGGAATTGAGAAAGCGAAAATCGGCTCGGGCGGTGTCCCTGCACGACCTCAATCCCGGCGAAGCCGAAGACAGTTACAGCTGGGAATCTTCGGCGGCGCGCCACGAGAACCCGGAGCGGATGTACCGACAGAATGAGTTGGCCGAGTTGTTGCATGAATGTTTGCTGCAACTGAGTGTGGAGCAGCGGGAGGTGGTGATCATGAAGGAATATGAAGGGCTGAAGTTTCGGGAGATTGCAGAAGCATTGAATGTGTCGGAGAATACCGTGAAGTCGAGGATGTACTATGGTTTGGAAGCCTTAAAGCGGCTGCTGGAAAGAAAGAAGATTACTAAAGAATCCCTTGGTTATGAACTATAAACCTGATGAAGCAACCTGGACGGCCTATCTCTATGGAGAACTGGCTGACGCCGAGCGGCGACAGGTAGAGAAATATTTGCAACAACATCCCGAAGAACAGAAACGGGTGGACGAGTGGTCATTTACCCGTAGTGCGCTGGGAACCTTGACGGACAAGGAAGTGATTGCACCGTCCATAGTTTTGGGCGAGACACCTGCCATCTCTTGGTGGAAGGAACGCTATGTTCGCATGAGCCTCGGCATCGCAGCTTCGGTGGTGATGGTATTGATTGCCGCGCGTTTGCTGGGACTGTCGGTAACAGCAACCGATGGTGAGTTGCGGATTGCCTTTGGTAATACCAAACCAACACCTGCCTTAACCCGGGACGAAGTGCGCGATATGATCAACGGCAACAACCAGGCGCTTCAGGCGTCGTGGAGCGAGGAGCGTCAGGCGGTAGAAGCATCCTTGCAGGAAAACCTCCGGAAGAATTCCGGAAAGCTGGACAATTTGATGAAGACCGCCTCCCTGGCCAATCAGGATCAGGTAAAACTATTTGTATCACAGATGCAGGAGAACAACCTGAAGCTGATGAAGGACTATTTGCGCCTGTCGTCGGCGGGGCAAAAAGAATATGTAGAAACCTTGTTGGTTGATTTTTCAAAGTACCTGCAGGAACAGCGACGTCAGGACATCCAGATGATCCAGGCACGTGTAAATCAGGTGGAACAACACACCGACAAGTTCAAGCTGGAGACCGAAGAGATTCTCACCAGCCTGATTTCAAACAACAATCCCAATGGAGCTAAACACAATTAAACATACAGGTATGAAAAGGACAATGAAGCGGATGATGGTGGTGGTGATGGTGATCGGAAGCGTAGCCGCCTATGGACAATCAATAATTGACTTAAATCGCATGGAGCGGGATATTGAAGTGGCGGAGAATATCCTGAGCACGTTGTTGCGTCAGCAAACCGGACGGAGGAATTTCTTTCCCGTTGAAACTAGTGGCAGCTATGCACCCGGGTACGGTGTCACCCTACGGATACCGCAGGATGGCCCCTTTGCTTTTATGATGATGCCTCCTGATCCGGCTGATATCCTCACGGAAGAGGTAAGTCCGAACGGCACGCGGATCACCATGTCTTCGGCACCAAAAGCGGCAAATGAACAGCGTGCGAAATCAGAAGCTGATCGCAGTATGAGCCGGTCGTATTCTCGCTCTGGGAGAGGTTCCTGGTCAGTGTCTGCTTCCTCAACTGACAGCACCGAAGAAGTGACGAGCAAGAAGTTTCTCAAGATCGCTACCAACTTCCTGGCCGATTATGGTGATGTGTTGTCACAATTGAAGCCAGACGAGCGGGTAATTGTTACTAATCGTTCCAACGAATTTGAAGGAGGTTTTGAATTTCGGTGGCCGGGCGGCGGATCAAAGATGCAGCGCAATACGGTATCAGCTGAGGTGAAACGCGAGGATATTCAACAGCTGAAGATGGGCAAGATCACCCGGGATCAATTCATGACCCGCATTAAGGTGGTCGATGCCGAACCTTCTGACAAACTCGAGCCGGATCTCGAAGTATTCTCGAGCATGTTGGGTCGGTTGTACAGTCCGGATCTGTCGAAAACCTACTACACCGAAGGAAATGTGCCGTATGAACGATTAAATAATTATGGTGTGGTTTTTTACATGCGCGTCTATTCCAGCAGCCAGGTCAATAATGACCGCTGGGATATGCCAACCATTGGAATGAACTACGCTACCTCACCGGAGCGTGACAAGAAAGTAAAGGAGTTGTACCCTGCGTTTGAAAATGACCTTAAGGAAAACGTGCTGGATTATGCCCGCATGATCCGCAGCCTGGGCGCCGAAGAGCAGTTGATGTTGAATGTGAAGTTGACCCGGTGCGCGGGCTGCGGTATTCCTGAATCGATCGAAGTGGCTGTAAAATCCTCGGTACTGACCGACTATAATCAGGGCAAATTGACCAAAGAGGCTGCCCTAGGCAAGATCACTTTGAAGAAATTGGGTACGCAATAAGGAGTAGTTGTGTAACCTTTCATCAAAATAGTAGTACAAAGGGCAATCGATTGTGGCGTAATTGCGTTACAGTCGGTGGCCCTTTTTCACTAAACCTAAGCTATGAACAAGAAGAATCTCGGGATCGGTGTTGGTATTTTGGTAGTCCTGGCACTGGGCTACTGGATATTTGGAAGCAGTTCATCCGGCAAGGGGGCTGATATTATGACATCGGTCAAAAAGGGGCAATTCAAGGTGGAGATTGAGACCACCGGCGAATTGGAAGCCAAGAATTCCGTGATGATACAGGGACCATCCCAACTGCGGAACTTTCAGATCTGGCAGGTGACCATCCAGAGCATCGTCGATGAGGGAACGGTTGTGAAGAAAGGAGACTGGGTAGCTACGATCGACCGCTCTGAGTTCCAGAATAAATTTACCGCTAAACAGATAGAACTGGACAAGGCAAACTCCCGGTTCAACCAGACCCAGCTTGACACTACGCTTCAGATGCGGCAGTCGCGTGACGAACTGATTAACCTGAAGTATGCTGCCGAAGAGCGCGCCATTGTATTGGACCAATCCAAATTTGAGCCCCCCGCCACCATCAAGCAAGCTGAGATAGCCCTCGAGAAAGCCAAACGGGCCTATGAACAGGCCATGGAGAACTACAAGATCAAGACCCGGCAGAATGTTGAGAAGATGCGCGAGGTGGATGCCGAACTGCGCAAAGTGAAAGGTGAATTCTCCAGCATGACCACGGTACTGGAATCATTTAATGTATTGGCTCCGGAGCCTGGTATGGTGATTTACAAGAAAGACTGGGATGGCAAACCCATCAAAGGTGGTTCACAGATAGGAATGTGGGACCCCACCGTAGCAACATTGCCTGACCTCACCAAGATGCAATCCAAGACGTATGTCAATGAAGTGGATGTGCGAAAAGTAAAGGCAGGGCAGCCGGTGGAAATCGGACTCGATGCTTATCCGGAGAAGAAGTTAAAAGGTGTTGTCACCAAAGTAGCTAATGTTGGGGAGCAGCGTCCCAATTCTGATTCGCGTGTATTTGAAGTGGCTGTTGAGATCAGTGGTACCGATCCGGCCCTGCGTCCTTCCATGACAACCAGCAACCGGATCATTGCCAAAGTCGTGGAGGATGCAATGTATGTGTCGCTGGAGTCATTGCATAGCCAGGGTGATTCCATCACGTATGTCTTTAAGAAAGACGGATTGAATGTGGTGAAGCAGGAGGTGCAGATCGGAGAGACCAACTCGAACGATGCCATTGTACTTACCGGCCTTTCGCTGGACGACAAAGTTTATTTATCAATTCCGCCGGGACTGGAAGGACAGACGGTGAATTTGCTTCCGGAATTGAATGGCAAACGCAAGAAGAAACCGGAAGAAACGGTGGCGAAGGACACTACGGCGATATCACAATCCACCATCAAATAGCAGCCTGTGCTGAAAGCCTGGTTAACCCCCCGCGTGCTGGCCAATCTGTATATCGCTATTGAGGCGGTATTGGCCAATAAGATCCGCTCTCTGCTGACAGCCCTTGGAATCATCTTCGGGGTTGCCGCCGTCATTTCCATGCTCGCCATCGGTAATGGTGCCCAGCAGGAAATCCTCAATCAGATCAAGTTGGTGGGGGTAAACAACATCGTCATCAAACCCATCGTAGAGCAGAAGGAAGAAAAAGTTACCGAGCAGGCAGGTTCCAAGAAAGAGAAAAGGAAATTCTCACCGGGACTTACCGTACGGGATGTGAGTGCGATTCAATCCGCCATACCGGGGATTCGCTGGACCAGTCCTGAGATCATGATCAACACCCATATTATCCGCAATGGTATCCGGCGGTCGGCCAAACTGGTTGGTGTTGAGCCCAGTTATTTTGCGATATATGATTTTGCCTTGTCCGACGGACAATTGTACACCGAAGAACAAATGAAGTTTGGAGCGCCGGTCTGCATTATTGGCTCTGCCCTGAAGAGTCGTTTCTTTCCGACCGAAGATGCCGTGGGCAAGAGCATCAAGGTGGGCAGTCATTGGCTCACCATCATTGGTGTGATGAAAGAGCGTGCGGTATCGGAATCGAGTATCAGTAAACTGGGCATCCGGGACTTCAATATGGACGTGTATGCTCCCTTGCAGACGGTGTTGATTCGTTATAAGAACCGCGACCGGGTGACTGCAGAAGCTTTGCGGCTGGAGGCCATGAAGAGCCGTGGCAACATGATGATCATCACCGGCAATCAAAATAACGCATCGGAAGAGGAGGAGAGTGAAAAGAAGAATTACCACCAGCTCGATCGCCTTGTCATTCAGGTGGATGAAACAGCCAAAATGCAACCGACAGCAGAGATCATTGCGCGGTTGCTGGCCCGACGACATTATAATGTAGTGGACTATGAGATAGAGATTCCGGAGTTGTTGTTGAAACAGCAGCAACGTACCAACGATATCTTCAATTATGTGCTCGGTGCAATCGCCGGCATCTCCCTGCTGGTGGGTGGCATAGGCATTATGAACATCATGCTGGCTTCAGTACTGGAGCGGATCAAGGAAATCGGTCTTCGTCTGGCCATTGGTGCACAAAAAGATGATGTGGTGCAGCAATTTCTTTTCGAGGCCATGATGATCAGTGTCAGCGGCGGATTGCTCGGCGTAATGCTCGGTGTCGTATTGGCCTATGGCGTTGCGATCGTTGCCGCCATCCCCACCATCATTACCTTCAGTTCGATATTGCTCTCGTTTGGTGTGGCCGCGACCGTTGGTTTGATATTTGGTATTGCCCCGGCCCGACGTGCTGCCAGTCAGGATCCCATTGCCTCCCTCCGCTATGAATAAAATCATTTTACTTGTTGGTTGCCTGCTCCTGCAAAGGCCGGCAGCAGCTCAAAATGTATTGAGCATCGAAGATGTGATCCAACGGGCCAAAACCCAGTCGCCTGCATTCAAGCAGACGGAGACCATCAAGGAAACGCGTTACTGGCAGTATCGCTCATACCGTACCAACTACAATCCGCAGATCAGGATGAACTACAGCGGTGGTGCGTTGTATTCCAACAGCATCACGCCCATCCGCCAACCGGATGGCACCATCATTTATCTGCCGGTGAACCAGGTCAACCCGGGTGTTAACTTTTCTTTGCAGCAGCCCCTGCAGTGGACCAACACCAATATTTCGGTCAACTCGAACTACAACTATTTTCACGACCTCACCAACAAGACCCAACAGTGGAATGGTGCACCGATGTACCTGCAAATCAACCAACCGTTCTTTTCCTACAACCGCTACAAATGGGATCGTCGTATTGAGCCTATTAAGTATGAGGAATCCCGCCGCGACTACGCTGAAGGCATGGAGCAAATCAGCCGGGATGCGGTGATGTTCTTTTTTAATGTGATGGACGCACAGGTAAACCTCCAGATAGCAAAGTTCAACCTCGCCAATAATGATACGATCTATAAAATCGAACAAGGCCGTTATAATATAGGTACGACGTCAGAGGACAAACTCCTTCAGGTTGAGCTGCAGTTGTTGCGGAGCCGTCAGGATGTAGGGCAGGCCAACCTGGCCTTGCAGACCGCCAGTCTGGACTTGCGCAAGTACATTGGCCTGCGTACCGGGGAGGCTTTTGAGCTCGTGTTACCTGATAGTATTCCCGTATTCAAGGTTTCGGAAGACGATGCCCTGATATACGCCAAGGAAACCCGTTCGGCTTACATTGCCTTTGAGCGACGAAGGTTGGAGGCAGAGTCGGCGGTGGCTCAGGTGAAAGGCTCGTTGTATCAGGTAGGAGTAAATGCAGCTTTCGGATTGAATAATGTCGGGCCGTCCGTCGGAGACCTGTACAACAATCCATCTCGACAGCAAGTCGCCGGGTTATCATTGAACGTTCCGATTGTGGATTGGGGTCGGAGAAAAGCCGCCATGCAGACGGCCTACGCCAACAAGCGCCTTCAGGACTACACGATAGCACAAGACCAGGTAAACTTTGAGCAGGCGATCCTCACCCAGGTGCGACAATTTGAGTTGCTGTATTTACAGCTGGAAATTACCCGCAAGGCGG
>DNZD01000194.1 GCA_003504855.1 Cytophagales bacterium | reverse complement strand
ATGGCACAGCAACGCGTGAAGACATTGACCTTGCCATGAAACTAGGCACCAATTATCCATGGGGCCCGTTTGAGTGGTGCGAGCGCCTGGGAAGAAATCACGTGATACGTCTTCTGAATGCCGCCTATAGGGAATCCGGTGATGAGCGATATAAACCATCGAACTTGTTGGTTTCCATCTTCTAGACTTCTCCAAAGCTGGTTTTCGGGTTTACTACATCCGAGGGTGGCCACTCATTAATATTTTTGGATACACCTCCCCAAAAAATTGGGGTTGAGCCATGTGAATTTTCCGTCCGAAATGCATCTATGAAGTGTGACCAATTAAGCACGAATGCATTCTACGGTTATATGAAAGCGCTTATCCTCCCTGCACTGATCATTTCTATGACTTGTCATGGTCAGTCAACTGAATTCAAGGTCTACCCCAATGGCCTGATATACGATTCAATCACCATGCATCGACTCAGCGGGATAGTTGATTCGCTGAATATTCGATTTCGTTCGTGTGACTTGGCGCACCCATATGTAGCCCTGCGCCAAGGCTACGCGCTTCAGGTTCATATCCCCAACCGTCATGCCCTGCGGCTGATAAGGGAAAACATTTCGCTTGAGGCATATGGGAGCAAATTTCCCAATCAGGTGGAGACCGAGAAAGTATGGATTTATCAAACCCGGTACACTACCTGGGAGGGAAAGCACGTCCTGGCCTACCAGGAACTTCCTGCTGACTACAGCGAGTTTTCAGTTGAAGTCCCGGATCACAATAAATTTGATAAGACCAATGGCTGGGTAGTTGATGAGGGCAGCGAGGATCATGAACGCGCCCTCTTCCTACTGAGCTTGGAGGACAAGGTACTGCCATTGCCTTATGCGAGGCTGGTTCAATATGTGGATTGTATGATTGATACGACTGCTGAAATCTATTTTCCTGAAGCGAAGGCTGAGGTGTATCAGTCAGTGGATTCTTCTTCGAAGGCAGGAGAGTTCGTTGCCATGGCTGATCAGTTTGCAGGAAAGCCCGCTTTCCCTGATGAAGAACTTGAAAAAAATGGTTCGGATTCTATTTATGCGAAATACGCCGGAGAATGGCATGTCTGGGATAGTCTTCGCATGATTAGCTTGGACAAAGTAATGAAGAATTCAGTCTACTGGAATCAGGTTCTTGACGAAGCAATAGCCGACGCGGTGTCCCGCGGCAATTCGAATGACCGACTTGAATACTATGTCGGACGATATCGTTCGGAAGAGGATGAATTGCGGTTGAAACGAAGCCGTCGGGTAATGGGTAATTGCAGTATGGACCAAAGTCCGCGATACCATGCGATGCGTATTGCCACACTGGCGGCGCGGACGGCGAAATGGGATATCTTTCTTCGATCGCATTTGGATGTTATGAATGATCGTTTTGACCGCTTATCGGACGGCAGTTATGCATGGGCATCCAGAAGAACCTATCTCAAGGAATTGGAGGAGCTCAATTTAAACGTGATTGACCTCCTTCTGGGAATCGCATTGAGAACGGCCAGTGTTGGCCCTCATCATTATTGGGGCAGCGTGAGCCGTATAGGACGGGCATTGGCAGACGCCGAAGATAAATCAAAGGTAGAGCAACAGTTGCTCGCTGCGGTTGGCGATGAAAAGCTAGATCACCTCAATCGGCTGTTGATGGGGTATGTCTACAGCAATTATGTTTGGAGCCTTCCGGAAGGAGAAAGGGAGAGAAAAATGGAGCCGCTTGAGAGCCGGATCAGTTCATGGCCATCACCGCTCAAGGCTGTTTGGTATAGGAAGGACTGAATAGTCAAGCGCGGTAAGATCAAGCCGGAGATGGCTTCGATCAGAAAAATGGAAACACAGCTTCCAATTCAATGCAGGGTTCCTCAATTGTCTACTCCACCGTGACCGATTTTGCCAGGTTCCTGGGCTGATCAACATTGCAACCACGCATCACGGCAATGTGATACGATAACAGCTGCAATGGAATGACAGACACCATGGGCATCAGTGATTCTGTCGTAGCGGGCACCTCGATTACGAACTCAGCCATGCCCGGGATCAACGTGTCTCCTTCAGTCACTACAGCGATGACACGACCCTTTCTTGCCTTCACCTCCTGAATGTTGGAAACTACTTTCTCGTACGAGCTGTCTTTCGTAGCAATAAACACCACGGGCATTTCAGCATCAATCAGGGCAATCGGGCCGTGCTTCATTTCGGCAGCGGGATAGCCTTCAGCGTGGATGTAGGAAATTTCTTTCAGCTTTAAAGCCCCTTCCAAAGCAACCGGGAAGTTATAACCTCGGCCCAGGTACAGAAAGTTGGTTACATCTTTAAATTCAGCCGCAATAGACTGAATCTTTTCATTGGACTTTAGCACCTTCTCTACTTTGGCAGGAATGCTTTCCAGCTCTACCAACATCTCGTGAAAACGTTGTTCGGTGATGGAGCCTTTTGAATGCGCAACAATCAGGGCGATCAGGTTGAGCACGGTCAGCTGTGCGGTGAATGCTTTTGTAGAAGCCACACCAATCTCGGGACCCGCATGGGTATACGCACCGGCGTGTGTGGCACGCGGGATGGATGAGCCCACCACATTGCAGACGCCAAAAATGATTGCACCCTTTGACTTGGCCAGCTCGATAGCAGCAAGGGTGTCAGCAGTTTCTCCGGATTGAGAAATAGCAATAACCACATCGCCTTCGCGGATAATTGGATTGCGGTACCGGAACTCTGAGGCGTATTCAACTTCGGTGGGGATACGACAGAATTCTTCGAAGAAATACTCAGACACCAGGCCGGCGTGCCAGGAAGTTCCGCAAGCAACGATCAGGATCCGGTCAGCATGTACAAGCTTATTGATGTACTCCCGAAGACCACCAAGTACCAGACGATTGGTACTGGAGTCCAGCCGGCCGCGCATACAGTCCATTATGGAACGAGGCTGCTCAAAAATTTCCTTGAGCATGAAATGGTCGTATCCACCTTTCTCAAGGGCCTCCAATTCCATGTCAATGGTCTGGATGTAAGGCGTGAGCGGCAGGTTGGCCACATTTTTAATGGTAAGTTTTCCCCCCTTCACCAAGGCTATTTCCTGGTCATTCAAATACACCACTTCATTGGTGTATTCAATAATAGGGGTTGCGTCAGATGCCATAAAATACTCACCCTTGCCAATGCCCAGTACCAATGGACTTCCCTTTCTCGCGGCAATCAGGGTATCAGGCTCTTCCAATGACATGACCACAATGGCATAAGCGCCAACCACCCGGGTAAGGGCCAATCGCACGGCCTCGTCCAGTGAGCATTTCTCTTTTTCGTAAATGTCTTCAATGAAGTGAATAAAGACCTCCGTGTCGGTATCGCTTAGAAAAGTGTGCCCTTTACGGATGAGTTCTTTTTTGAGCGGAGAGTAGTTCTCGATGATGCCGTTGTGGATGATCGCCAGCTTTTTGGTGGCTGAATAGTGAGGGTGGGCATTTTCATCGTTGGGTTCGCCATGGGTTGCCCATCGGGTATGCCCGATGCCAATGTGGCTGTTGAGGTTTGTCCCTTTGAGAAAGGATTCCAGTTCTGAAACCTTGCCTTTCTTTTTGTAGACGTTTAGTCCGCCATTGAGGAGTGCGATTCCGGTGCTGTCATAGCCCCGATATTCCAGTCGTTTCAGGCCTTTGATAATGATATCACTGGCCTGACGATGACCAACGTATGCAACAATGCCACACATGGTAATTATCTGATCTTAATGATTGGTCGGGTATAGTAAATGCGTAGAACTATATTCGGATCAAGCGTAAATGAGCTAACTGATTTTTGAAATTCTGATTCAGCGGGCATAATCGCCAGTGCTTTTACCCGACGTTTATCGCGCTTGTACTTATACACCTGCTGAATAAACTCAGTAATAAATACTTTGCCAATAATCTTGTCTGTGCTTACCGCAATGATGGATCCCTGGTCCGCCCGCACGTCGACCGCATTGGAGGAAGTCGGTGCCGGTTGCAAGGCCGTGGGAATTTTACCCATATAAGGGTCGAGGGTGGTAGTAATCACCCCGCTAACCAGCGTATCGACAAATGGACTTCTGAAATGATTGGTGGAATCGAGTACCCGTAATTGTACGGTTCCAGGCACTACGGAATTACCCACATTATTTAACACCACTTCAGCGGAATTGAACATAACATTGTCCATGGTGTCTGCAAACTGATAAAACCTGGTTAGATCCAGTTTGGTAACAATGCCTGTCCCGCTCTGCACATACATGTGGTTGTCCGAGGGCTTAAAATCCGTGAAGTCTGCGATGCCACTCAGGGGTGTTGCGCTGAGATCAGAAGTAATTGTAGAGAAACTTACCCCCGGGAAAGTGATGCCAATAGAATAGTTGTTGGTATAATAAATGGGAAAATCTGCCTGGCTTTGAACGCCGGCATCCGAATAATACAGTCGCATTCTTGAATTTCTGGAGGTAGGGGATGTACCCGTAAACACAGGATTGATCCCGACTATTTTGTCACCATTCTTCATTACGAAGGCCAGTCCTTTGTATTTTCCAATGAAGGGATTGATATCCTGAAACAAGGAAGGATTGCTGATCATATCACTCAGCAATTCAGAGGCAAAGGCAGGGGATAGTTTTACCCGAACAATCTGATGAACATTGTTTGCGGTATCGGTATCGGCGTTGAGTACCAGTGCATCCGCCCAATCCGAAGGCTTAACGCTGAAATGTGCTTCACCAATGGGTTTAAGGCCATAAGTAATAGCCGTAGTGCTATAGTAGCCCGAAGACGGCTGAATCGTATCCAGTACTTTGTAGACTTCAAGGTGCTGCTGGGTAGAGTCCGGGTTTCCATAGTAATAGAAATCCAGGTTGAGCGACAATACCAATGAGTCCGGAACGCTTGTCGAGGTAGGGGTAATCGTCACACTCGGGGGAGCGATATTCGCGAAGCCCTTCACTTCGATATTTCCCAGATTTGGATCATTGTACTTACCCACCATGATACGGGCAAGTTTGTCGTTGGGGCCATTGCGCGTAAGAATCGCTCCGAACTTAATGACGGAGGGGTTGAGCGGAATGTCAACGAAATAGGACTTCAGACGCGCATCTTTGGGGAAGCCAACAATAGCCGCATCGTCTTTGCAGGAAAAAAACAGAAGAACCAGAAAGACCAGCAGCAGGCCGGCCGTGTTACCCCGCCAACTCCGTATAAAGATTATAAAACGACTCCGTGTAATTGTCGTCCTTTTCAATGGTTTCAACTTTCTTCTCTTTAATCTTCTTAACTAATCCTTCCAGCTTCTTATTGTCTCCGGCAACGGAAACCACATCGGCAAACTGTGCACCCAATTTCACAAATCCTTCATAGTCGGCTGTCTTCAGGTGACCCAGCATGTTGTCCTCGATGTCCATCATCTTCACCTTGCCCATCAGATCACCCTTAAATTTGTGGGTGAAACTGTTATTGTAAATCGTAAATACCGATTTGGTGTTCTTGAACAACGGATCATTCTTGTACGTAGTTTTCAGGTACAAAGGAATAAAACTGGTGATCCAGTCATTGCAATGAACGATGTCCGGTGTCCAGCCTAGTTTTCGTACCGTCTCTATTACTCCTTTGCAGAAGAAGATGGCCCGCTCGTCGTTGTCTTCGTAGAATTTGTTCTCTTTGTCGTGGAACATTGACTTGCGATGGAAGTAATCCTCGTTGTCAATAAAATATACTTGCAGCTTGGCATTAGGAATAGAGGCCACCTTGATAATCAGCGGCTTCTCCTCATCGCCAACAGAAATATTAATTCCGGAAAGGCGCACTACCTCATGCAGCCGGTTTTTACGTTCATTAATTAACCCGAATCGGGGCACCAGAATGCGAATTTCCATCCCTTTTTCCTGCATGGCCTGAGGAAGTTTCCGAACAAATTCGGCCACCTCACTGGTCTGAAGAAATGGGTTGATTTCGCTGGCTACATACAGAATGCGTAGTTTGGACATAATAGTGATATTTTCAAAAAACAAGTCCACAAAGGTACGGGAATTTCAACCCGTATTCAACTGTGAATCAATTATAAAGGCCCTGTCACCTACCTTGAAAATCAGCCCTCAGGCGCGGAATTGTCGGATTTGACCAGTTATAAGATGTCGCAGGGTAACTTCCACATCGAGTCGGTTATCCACGAAAGCACGTGATCTGGCCATAACTGGAACTAAATGGGTTACTTGCTACCTTCGCGGAAAATCAGAAATCGTGCCCAAGGCAATTCGTACGATCCTTCAATATCTACTGATGCTCGGCCTCACCGGAGGCTTGCTTTGGCTTTCACTGAGGACGCTGACACCTGCGGAAGGTGAAAATAAGTGGGACATCATCTTGGCTGCCTGGAATAACGCAAACAAAGGCTGGCTTATCCTGATGGCCGTTGTTGCTTACGTGAGCCACTTCCTGCGCGCCGAACGATGGCGTATGCTGCTGGTGCCTTCCGGCAACAAGGTGTCGCTCATGAGTAGTTTTTATTCGCTGATGATCGGGTACCTCGTGAACCTGGCCGTTCCACGCGGCGGCGAAGTTTCCAGATGCTATAATCTTTATAAGTTGGAAAACACACCCGTCGAAGTATCATTTGGTACCGTCGTGGTGGAACGCATTGCCGATGTACTTTGTCTGTTGGCGGTAATTGTACTGGCTTTTATTGTTGAGTGGGACAAACTTATCGGGTTCCTGAAAAGCCTCGGTATCGGTTCTTCAGGTTCCGGCTTTCATATTCCCATCTGGATTTGGTTGGGGGGTTTAGGTGTTTTAGGCCTGGGGATAGCAGTCTGGCAGTTTCGCAGAAACGAAAAACTGCAAAAAGTGCTTCGTGGATTTAAAGAAGGGCTCCTTTCCGTTTTTCAATTGGAAAACAAGGGACTCTTTCTCATTTACTCCGTACTTATCTGGGCGCTCTATTTTGGTATGAGTTATACCGTGATCCGTGCATTTGATACCACCGATCAGCTGGGGCTTAATGCTGTGTTGGCCGTGTTTGCCCTCGGTGCCATTGCGATGGCGGCCCCGCTTCCAGGTGGGGCCGGATCTTATCACACCATCGTGCCGGCGGGATTGGTCGTACTTTACCAATTGCCCCAAACGGATGCCGTGGCATTTGTGTTTATCTTTCATGCGTGGCAAACCTTTACCATGATTGTCGGTGGTGTGGTGTCCCTCATCATTAGTTATTTCATTATCCGATGGAAAAAGCAGCCGGAAAAATAGTCGATGTCGCGTCTGCCCAAAAGCAGATTCAACAGTGGAAGCAGGAAGGGAAGAAGATTGTCTTCACCAATGGTTGCTTTGATATCATTCACCTCGGCCATGTCGACTACCTTGAGAAGGCCAGGGCACTGGGCGATA
>DNZD01000360.1 GCA_003504855.1 Cytophagales bacterium | reverse complement strand
TTATTGGCTCACTTTCGAGGAGACGGCCAGTTACTGGGATTGTGGGGAGTTTATCGCCGTTGCCTATAAACTGGAGGTTTCACACCCGCCGGGCGCACCGCTCTTTATGCTTTTGGGCCGCATGTTCTCGTTTCTCGCCATGGGCGATGTAACCAAGGTGTCATATTGGATCAACTTCCTCAGCGTATTGGGAAGTGCTTTCACCATTCTGTTTTTGTTTTGGTCCATCACCTTGTTCGGCCGTAAAATGATGGGCGCCAAGAATGATAGCGACCTCACCGACGCACAAATCTGGACCCTCATGGGCGCCGGCCTGGTGGGCTCTCTCGCCTATACTTTCTCGGATTCGTTCTGGTTTTCGGCCGTGGAAGCTGAAGTGTATGCCATGTCATCCTTCTTCACTGCATTCGTGGTATGGGGTGTACTGAAATGGGATGTGATAAAAGACGATGCCACCGCCAATCGTTGGCTGATCTTCATCGCATATGTTGTCGGCTTGTCCATCGGTATCCACATGCTCAACCTCGTTACGATCCCGGCGCTGGGCCTGATCTATTATTTTAAAAAATACAAACCTACCCAATGGGGTATCATTGCCACCCTGGGAGTAAGTGGTGCATTGGTACTTTTTATCAATGACCTGATTGTACCCGGCTTGCCTTCGCTGGCAGGTTGGTTTGAAATATTCTTTGTCAATAACCTGGGACTTCCCTTCGGATCGGGTGCCATCGTATTTATTGCCTTGCTCGTGGGTGCACTTGTATATGGAATCCGTTATTCACATCAGCAAGATAAGCCGGTGTTGAATACCTTCCTGCTCTCAACCGCCTTTATCCTGATTGGTTATGGCTCCTATGCCACCATTGTCATCCGTTCAAACTTTGATACGCCCATCAATGAAAATGCACCGAAAGACATCATGTCCTTTGTGCGCTATCTGAAGCGCGAGCAATACGGAAGTCGTCCGCTGCTCTATGGGCCGCTCTTTACGGCCAGCCCCATTGAATACAAAGAAGGCGCAGCGGTATACACCAAAGGCAAAGACAAATACGAAATCACCGATCACAAAACAGAACCGGTGTACGAACCCAATCAACAAACAATTCTCCCCCGGGCATGGAACTCGGACTATAAGAAATCCTATCAGGATATCATCGGCCTGCGGGAAGGTGAGAAGCCGACCTTCGGGCAGAACCTTTACTTCATGTTTCGTCATCAAATCGGGCACATGTACATGCGCTACTTCATGTGGAATTTTGCCGGTCGCGAAAGCGATGTCCAGGGCGCTGATTGGCTAAGTCCCAAAAACTGGTTTGAGCAATTACCTGCGGAACTTGCCGAAAACAAAGCCCGCAATAACTTCTTCATGATCCCCTTCATCCTGGGGCTAATCGGTATGTTCTACCAGTTCATGAAAGACACCAAAAACTTCGCTGTCGTAGGACTGCTGTTTGTGATGACGGGTGTTGCCATTGTGGTGTACCTTAACTCACCTCCGGAGGAACCCCGGGAACGCGATTATATATACGCCGGTTCTACCTATGCCTTTACTTTCTGGATTGGCCTGGCGGTAATTGCCATTGCTGATGCACTGAACGGATTCCTGAAGAACTATAAGACCAGTAGCGTGCTGGCAACTTTATTAGCACTGTCAGCTCCTGCCCTCATGGCCGCACAGGGATGGGATGATCACAACCGGTCTGATCGTTACTTCTCTGTTGATTCCGGCAAAAACTACCTCTCTTCCTGTGATCCCAATGCCGTAATTTTTACTGGTGGCGACAACGATACATTCATGCTGTGGTATGCGCAAGAAGTAGAAGAACACCGTGCTGATGTTCGCGTGGTGGTGTTGAGCTATTACAATACCGACTGGTACATCGAGCAATCGATGCAAAAACACAACAAGTCAGAGCCCTTCAAATACACCCTCTCCCTGGAGCAATATCGCCAAGGCGGTTATAACGATGTCCTGTACTATCAGGATATGAAAATTCCCAGCATTGACCTGAAGGAATACCTCGAACTCCTCAAGCGGAATTACCCCCAACTCCGCTACGATCGCGTCAACCTGGTGCCGAGCAAAATTTTTACCCTGAACATCAACAAAGAGGAAGTAATAAACAAAGGCATTATCCCCGCTGGTATGGACAGCCTGGTAGTAGACCAGATGCGAATTCGCCTCAAGGGTAGTGTGCTGGAAAAGAAAGACCTCGCCTTCCTCGATATGCTCGCCACCAACAACTGGGAACGGCCCATGTATGTCAACAATACTTCACTGGCGCAACTTAACCTGGATATCCGGCCTTATGTGGTTCAGGAAGGAAATGCCTATCGCATTTTGCCGGTACGCAACACCCGCAAAGACCGCGAGAATCTGGTGAATGTTGAGTCCTCTTATCAGAAAATGATAAAAACCTTCAGCTATCGGGGATTGGACAACCCGGCCCTCTATTACAATGAAGACTACAAAGGGTTTGTACAGAACCAGCGCGGATCACTGAACTCCCTGGCCGAAGCCATGGTGGACCGTGGTGACTCGGCACGGGCTAAGGAAGTGGTTATGTTCAGCCTGAACAAAATGCCTGATGCCGCAGTGCCTTATGACCTCACGGCAGTGAGCCAGGTGGAGCTCTTGCTGCAGATCGGCGAAAAGGAAAAGGCCCTCGAAATCGCTGAGAAGATCGGACCGCGGTCTATTGAAATGGCAGACTACCAAATGAGAAAATACTCAGGTATCACCATGGAAATCCAGAAGGCACTCTATGTGTTGGGTGAACTTCAGCGGGCCCTGTATGAACATGGCGAAACGGAAAAAGCCAAGAAGTATGAAGATGCCTATCAGGGCATCCTGGAACGTTTACAGGTAACCACCGGAGAAGATAGAAGGAACTTCTGATTCCTACTTCCGTACGGTAACAAACAGATCCAGCGCGGTAGCAGCATCATTAGTTACGATATAATCGTTGGCGGTGATGCTGCGCACCAATTCATCTGAATGCTGCTGCAGTTTGTTGCGGTTAAGCCGGTTCATGAGATCGTACGGGATACGCAACACCCAGGCCGGGAGGCGATACTGAAGATCCAGGACATCCCACCGCATGAGCCGCTGCACCGATTGGCGATTGCGCTCATGGTAGGCCATCACTTTCTCATTGCCGGTTATTCCTCGCATTTCAACCTGATCGAAAGAACGTCGGACCAGGCGACTGAGTTCGTCGGCTGTGTATTCACGGATGTGCCACGGATTTCTTGATAGCGATAGCGGACGGTTTGGTGTCGTGATCAGGGCCACGCCGCCTGGGCGAAGTACCCGATGTATCTCCTGCAAAAAAAGTACATCATCCTGTATGTGCTCAATCACCTGGAAAGTGACTACGGCATCAAACGAGTTGTTCGGATAAGGCAACGGGGGCAAATGACCACTGACAAACTTTCCAGCGGGATACTGCTCGCGCAAGCGTCCTACCGCAGCTTCTATCTTATCGATTGCGGCATAAGAAGATACCGCCGGAAGCAGGTGGGCAATGCCCCGGCCCTCGCCACAGCCAATTTCAAGCAAGTCGCCACGAATTATGCCGGGAGCAACCAGGTATGGCTTTAACAGCCGCTGGTGCAACGGGTTATCGGATGGGAGCTGATCTGAGGTAATCTCGGTGGTATAGATTTTTGCCATGGATCTCAAAATTACTGCTTTTCGGGATGTATCGATTCTATTCCTTTATTCGTTATTTTACAGCAGGTCCCTTTATGAAATCCAGCGCTAACATTTTACTGATATTCCTGCTCGCGATGGCAGGCACGTCAACTGTCTTTGGACAGGCTGTCAATTCCCTCAATTTCAATTACCTCTACAACCTGCAAAGTGAAGTGGAGATGCGTTTGTCCCCGGTCGTCCGTGGCGATAGCATTGTCCTGTATTTTCAAGTGTCGGCCAGTAACCCAAACAACAACCGCTATATCATTCATTGGGAAAAACGCGATTCCTATGCTCAGCGGCAAGGGGTAGTACTGATACCCGGCGACACGGTGACATTGGCAAACGGATGGATTGCCGGCAACATGCGTTTTGTAAAGCCAGTGAAACCATGGGTGCTGGTGGCCCGCGTTACCAATCCAGCGAATGGAAAGAAATGGCATTTTATCCGACAGATCGAATCACATTATCCGGTCAACGGTTATATCACCCTGGCAGGCTTGCCCCAATGGCAGACCTTTCATCAGGCAGAAGGTCGATTTGCCGTACACGCCGCTGAGCCCAAACCTATTCACTTCTCTTATTACAAAGACGAGTTTCCAACTCCCTCACCTCCGTTCGCAGACAAAGAGCTCAAGATGGATCGGTTTCTCTTTCCAGACTCCACGTTTGTCGTATCGCCTGAAAGCAGTATTGGTCCTTTCAAAAAGCAAGGTCTTTACCTGGCCCAACAGGATACCTTGTCAGCACAGGGTTTTGCTTTCATGATCAAAAAGACTCCCTACCCGCGGTATAATACACTGGCTGAATTGAAAGGACCATTATTGTTTGTTACGACTCAGGAGGAAAATGAGCAATTAGGCGCCGCAGGCGAAGACAAAGCAAAGTTCGATAAGGTAATACTTACCATTACCGGAGACAAAGACCGGGCTAAGACCTTCATGAGAAACTACTTTAAGCGGGTAGAGTACGCCAATTACTTCTTCACCTCTTTTAAGGAAGGATGGAAAACAGACCGGGGTATGGTGTTTATTATTTTCGGCGCGCCTGACGAAGTTTCGTTGGCGGGTCAGCAGGAAACCTGGACCTATCGTTCTGTGGGCGTTCGATTTGTATTTAACAAAACCGGCAGCGTATACTGCCCGGACCACTACGTTTTGGTCAGAAACAAAGACTACGCCGAGTCCTGGTATTCGACAGTAGACTTATGGAGAAAGAGCCGGTTCTGATTTATTCCCTTTCTTTGTACCGCATTTCGCATTCGCATGGAAAAATCAGAATTGATTTATGGAACCCGGGCCGTCATGGAGGCCGTTCGGGCAGGTCGGCAGATTGAAAAAATATTCTTACAGGCCGGCCTCAACAACGACCTGATGCGGGAATTGGTAAACGCCCTGCAGGAACACAACGTGCCTTATAGCTGGGTACCTATCGAGAAAATCAACCGCCTCACCACCAAAAACCACCAGGGTGTTGTTGGCTACCTGGCTGCCATTCCATACGCTGAGCTTCAGCCCATTATCGATGAGGCCTATGCAGAGGGTCGGGTTCCGTTTTTTCTGTTGCTGGATCGGATTACCGATGTAAGAAACTTCGGTGCCGTGGCTCGCACGTGTGAATGTGCCGGACTGGATGCGCTTATTATCGAAGAAAAAGGAAACGCACCCATCACGAGTGATGCTGTGAAAACATCTGCCGGAGCGTTGCACCACATCCCCGTATGTCGCGTAAAGTCATTGAAGCAAACGATACTGGATCTTCAGCAAAACGGCATTCAGGTCGTGGCGTGCACCGAAAAGGCGGCTGATCCCCTTTACAAAATTGATCTGTCAGGACCCACGGCCCTCCTGCTGGGATCTGAAGAAGATGGAATAGCTCCACCCTTACTTAAAGTTTCAGACGCACTGGCGCGGATTCCGATGGTGGGGAAAATTGAATCGCTGAATATCTCTGTAGCTGCCGGAATAGCCATCTACGAAACGGTACGTCAGAAGCACTATAAATAATCGGTTCCGTTGGACCTCGCCCGGATATCGTTAACGTAACGCCGGAACATTTCTTCTTTATCCTTTTCGCAGACGATTACGACGTTATCAAATACGCCGACGAGATATCCATTGAGGCCCTGCACAACAAGAAGCGTATCTGAAGATCCCTTCAGTACAGAGTTGCGGGTATCATACACCTGTACCTGGCCGGTAACCACATTGTTTTGTTCATCGCGTTGGGAAACGTCGTGCAGAGAGGCCCATGAGCCGAGATCAGACCATGTAAAATTTCCGAGTGCCATGTACACGTTGTCTGCTTTCTCCATCACGCCATAGTCGATGGAGATGCCTTTGGTCTGGCTATACACCTTTTCGATTGCCGCCTTTTCCCGATCAGTATTTAATTCCGGACGAATTTCATCAAATGCTTCCGATAACTCAGGGAGATATCGTTGGAAAGATTCAAGGATGGCTTTGACACCCCAGATGAACATTCCTGAATTCCAGAAAAAATCACCGCTTTCGATAAATGTCTTGGCCAGTGGCAAGGCTGGCTTTTCGGTGAACGTCTTTACCTTTTTCAGAATCGATTTAGATTCGAGAAACTGAATGTAGCCATACCCGGTCTCGGGGCGTGTGGGTTTAATACCCAGCGTTATTAGCTTATCCTGAGACTGTGCCTGATCAACGGCTTTTTGAATGGTGTGAAGGAATTCCTTCTCGCTGAGAATCAAATGATCCGTTGGACTGACAATCATTACTGCGTCCGGATCGCTCAGCCATATTTTGTTGGCGGCATACGCTATACAAGGCGCCGTATTCTTACGCATAGGTTCCGCCATGATCTGCTCATCGGCAATTGGCAATTGCTCTTTGACCAGTGCTACGTGCTCTTCATGGGTAACAACCCAAATATGCGCTGGTTGACAAATCGCCGTATATCGTTCGTAGGTTGATTGAAGGAGGGACTTTCCGGTGCCCAGCACATCGAGAAACTGTTTGGGCCGTGCATTGCGGCTGTAGGGCCAGAAGCGGGTTCCCACGCCGCCAGCCATCAATACAACATGTAAATTTTTATTCATTTGTCACTGCAAGAATAACATTTCCGGCTTTGGTCCGTTCACCGATATAAACGATGTTCTTCCTTCAAATCATGAAGAATTTCTGGATAATTTTTAGTATATTCAATGCTCATTCGCATGTTATCGATTGCGGAAGGTAAATGTAAGGATTTAATCGACTCGGGAATCATGATTGTGGCTGAAGAAAAGGATTCACTAAAAGCCTCTCTAAAAGAATTTTTTGGATACTCTTCGTTTCGTGGAAATCAGGAAGCGGTCATTCGTAATATTCTCAACGGACACAACACGTTTGTAATTATGCCCACCGGCGCGGGCAAATCGTTGTGCTACCAGTTGCCTGCCATGATCAAAGATGGCCTGGCCATTGTAATCTCCCCCTTGATTGCACTGATGAAAAATCAGGTGGATCAATTGAATGCCTATGGCATCGCTGCCCGCTTTATGAATTCAACCCTGAGCAAAGGTGAAATCACCCGACTCAAAAAGGACTGCGTCTCGGGTACTGTAAAGTTGCTCTATGTTGCTCCTGAATCACTCAACAAAGAAGAGAATATTGCCTTCCTGCAAAAGGTCAACGTGTCGTTTGTAGCCATTGATGAAGCACACTGTATCTCGGAATGGGGACATGACTTCCGTCCGGAATACCGGAAAATCAAAACAATGATCGCCCAGCTTGGCGATATGCCAGTGATTGCCCTTACCGCCACGGCCACCCCCAAGGTGCAACTCGATATTCAGAAGAACCTGCAGATGGAAGAAGCTGATGTTTTCATCTCTTCTTTCAACCGGCAGAACCTCTACTACGAAGTAAGGCCCAAAAAAGAAACTAAGAAGCAGCTCATCCGCTTCCTTAAAGACCATAAAGGCAAGTCGGGCATTATCTATTGCCTCAGCCGCAAGAAGGTGGAAGAAATCGCCCAGCTCCTCCAGGTCAATGGCTTCAAGGCTGCCCCTTATCATGCAGGACTTGATCCCGATGTGCGGGTGAAGAACCAGGACGATTTTCTGAATGAAGAAACCGACATCATCGTCGCCACGATTGCTTTCGGGATGGGAATAGACAAGCCCGATGTACGCTTCGTTGTGCACTACGATGTTCCCAAATCCCTCGAAGGATACTACCAGGAAACCGGCCGGTCGGGTCGCGATGGGCTCGAAGGCATTTGCCTCATGTTCTACAGCCACAACGACCTCAACAAACTTGAGAAGTTCAACAAAGACAAAACAGTACAGGAGCGGGAAAATGCCAGGGTTCTGTTACAGGAAATGGAATTCTATGCAGAGTCACCCGTGTGTCGCCGTCGCCAGCTCTTGCACTACTTCGGGGAGGAATTCGGTGAAGCGAATTGCGGATCATGCGATAACTGTGTTCACCCCCGCGAACGTTTTGATGGTACCAACGCGGTGAAAATGGTGCTTGAAGCGGTGAAACAAACCAATGAACGCTTTGGCCTGAACCACCTCGTGAATGTCATCCGCGGTACAGAAGACGAATACGTCAAGAGTTATGGCCACGGAGACCTTGCCATTTATGGCAAGGGAGGCGATGAAGAAGCCGACTACTGGAAATCAGTCATTCGCCAGACACTCATTTACCAATACCTGGAAAAAGATATCGATAATATCGGTGTGCTGCGCCTTTCAGAAAAAGGAAAGAAGTTTTTACAAAAGCCTCATCCCATTGAGCTGGCCAGGGACCACGACTTCACAACCGCCATTGAGGACGAAGAAGTGTCCACCGAACGCGCACCAGCCAAAGCCTATGATGAGAAGTTGTTTGAACAGCTGAAGACGCTGCGTAAGCAGGTAGCCAAGCAGAAAAACCTTCCTCCTTATGTCATCTTTCAGGATCCCTCCCTGGAAGAAATGGCCACCACCTACCCCACGAACAAGGAAGACCTTGCCTCCGTGAACGGAGTCGGGATGGGGAAGGTGAATAAGTTTGGAAAGGATTTCATTGAACTCATTCAGAAATACGTTGAGGAACACGACATCGAAACCGCTACCGAAGTGGTGGTGAAGTCTTCCGTCAATAAGTCCAAAATAAAAATATTCATCATTCAGCAGATTGACCGGAAAATCGATCTGGAGGAAATCGCACAATCCAAAGGCATTTCTTTTGATGAGCTGCTCACCGAGATAGAAAATATCTGTTACTCCGGCACCAAACTGAATCTTGACTACTATATCGACGACATGCTCGATGAAGCCAGGCAGGAACAGATCTTCGACTACTTCCTCAACTCGGATACCGACAGCCTGGAGGAGGCGATGAACGACAGCAACAACGCTGACTTCTCTGAAGAAGAAATCCGTTTGATGCGCATCAAGTTCCTCAGCGAATACGCCAATTAGCAGCCCACCTGCCCTTTCTTTATCTTTGCCTTTTCCCCAGGCATGAATATCCTCATTTTGGGCGGAGGCGGTCGCGAACACGCACTCGGCTGGAAAATCAAGCAAAGCAAACACACCCAGAATTTGTATTTCGCACCCGGAAATGCGGGGACAGCTTCGGTCGGGAAGAATATTCCCGTTAGCGTAGCAGACTTTCCAAACATCGGAAAAGCCTGCCTTGATCTGCAAATTGATCTCGTGGTGGTTGGCCCTGAAGTTCCTTTGGTGCAGGGCGTGCGCGATTACTTTGACACAACCCCCGGATTATCCCATGTTCGCCTGGTAGGACCTGGAAAATCCGGTGCCCGCCTGGAAGGAAGCAAGGACTTTTCCAAACAATTCATGGTCCGCCATGGTATCCCCACAGCCAAGGCACAAACATTCTCAGCTCAAACATTATCAGCAGGCCATGCCTACCTGGAACAATGTTCAATGCCCATTGTATTGAAGGCTGACGGCCTTGCCGCCGGCAAAGGGGTCATCATCTGCGATTCCCTGCCATCCGCGCACGACACACTGGATGATATGCTTGCCCACCAACGTTTTGGAGACGCCAGTGCCCAGGTATTGATCGAAGAGTTCCTTGACGGCATTGAAGTATCCATGTTTGTGCTCACCGATGGATCGTCTTATGTTATTCTGCCCGAAGCCAAAGACTATAAACGCATTGGCGATGCAGACACCGGGCCCAATACAGGTGGCATGGGCGCTGTTTCACCCGTTCCTTTTGTAACGCCGGGATTCAGAAAAAAAGTGGAAGACCGTGTAATCGCTCCTACCATCGCCGGACTTAAACAAGAAGGCATCCCTTATCGGGGATTTATCTTCTTTGGTCTTATCCAGGTGAAGGGGGAACCATTTGTAATCGAGTACAATGCACGCATGGGTGATCCGGAAACGGAGGCCGTTATGCCCCGCATTCAGTCAGACTTTGTTGAACTCTTGTTGGCCACTGCTGAAGGAACATTGGCTGGTCACTCACTTGAAATAGATCCCGCCGCAACTACTACGGTGGTGATGGTTTCCGGCGGCTATCCCGGTGACTTTGTAAAAGGACATTTGATTCAGGGGTTACATACACGTACCGACGCATTGGTTTTTCACGCGGGCACTAAACCATCAGACCAAGGTGCACTTAGTGATGGCGGGCGTGTGCTTGCCGTTACAGGCAGGGGTGCTACCGCCAACGAGGCCCGCACCAGGGCCTATTCTGCTGTTGCCGGCATTTCCTGGAAGGACGTATATTTCCGGAAGGATATTGGTGTAGATTTGCTATAGTCCCGTATTCAAGCCGGGAAAATTCAACCGCCCGAATGGTGCTAACCTCCGGGCTTAACGATAGATTACTATGGGATGCGCGTGTGGAACTAAAAAGGACGGAAAAGTTTCCGGCTGTAACAATAACGGAGCGTGTGGTACGGGGGGATGCAATAAAATGAATGTCTTTGACTGGCTTTCCAACATGGAAGTGCCGGTGAAGGATCGATTTGATGTGGTGGAGGTCCGTTTTAAAAATGGTTTCAAGGAATTTTTTCGCAATACCGAAAAACTGGACCTGACCACGGGTGATCCCGTTATCGTAGAAGTACCCAATGGTCACCACCTCGGCTATGTATCCCTGCAGGGTGAATTGGTGCGGCTGCAGATGAAGAAGAAGAACGTCGTGAACGACGGTGAAATCCGAAAAATCTACCGGATTGCGCATACCAAAGACCTGGAGCGACATGCAGAAGTGCAAAAGCGTGAAATGCCTTCGCTTCACCGTGGCCGGGAAATTATCCGCCAGATGAAACTCAACATGAAATTGTCGGATGTGGAATATCAGGCCGACAATTCCAAGGCCAGCTTTTTCTATTCCGCCGAAGAGCGCGTCGACTTTCGTGAACTGATAAAAGTGCTGGCCGGAGAATTCCGGGTGCGTGTGGAAATGCGTCAAATCAGTCTCCGACAGGAAGCCGGACGCCTGGGTGGAATTGGTGTATGTGGCCGGGAACTCTGCTGCAGCACGTGGCTGAGCTCTTTCCGAAATGTGGCCACCAGCGCTGCCCGATATCAGAACCTTTCGCTCAACCCGAGCAAGCTGTCGGGCCAGTGCGGCCGTCTGAAGTGCTGTCTCAACTTTGAGTTGGAGACGTACATGGATGCCCTCAAACACATTCCAGATATCAACAAACCCATCCAAACTGAACGGGGCGATGCCAGTCTTCAGAAGACGGACATATTCCGGCGGATCATGTGGTTTGGTTTCAAAGACGAAAGCAATTGGTATCCCCTGTCGGTAGATCG
>DNZD01000309.1 GCA_003504855.1 Cytophagales bacterium | reverse complement strand
ATGGACACCATCCTCAACCTCGGTTTAAATTCCAAAACTTTGCCTGGACTCATCAAACAAACCGGCAATGAACGTTTTGGGTATGATGCCTATCGCAGGTTCATTCAGCTATTCGGAAAAGTAGCGCTCGGGGTACCTGACGAAAAATTTGATAAGCATTTTGAAGAAGTGAAGAAACGCGCCGGCGTCAAGGTGGATGTCGGGTTGAACACGGCCGACCTCAAAGAAATCAGCCAACGGTTTCTTCAGGTGGTGCAGGACCATACCGGTAAGCCATTCCCGGAAGACGTATATGAACAACTGGAGATTGCCATCAAAGCTGTATTCAATTCCTGGATGGGCAAACGGGCGATTGATTACCGACGCGAATTCAAGATCACGCCTGCCATGGCCAATGGTACGGCTGTGAATGTAGTGACCATGGTATTTGGAAATATGGGTAACGACTGCGCCACTGGTGTAGGTTTTACCAGGGACCCTGGCACAGGTGAAAATGTGATGTTTGGTGAATACCTCACCAATGCACAGGGTGAAGATGTGGTAGCCGGCATTCGCACACCAAAGCCGGTTGCTCAGCTCGCTACGGAGATGCCTGATTTGTACAAACAACTGGAAGGACTGCGCAACAAGTTGGAAGGACACTACAAGGAAGTACAGGATTTTGAATACACCATTGAGAAGGGTGTGCTGTATTGCTTGCAAACCCGTAATGGGAAGATGAACACCACAGCGATGGTGCGCACGTCCGTTGAAATGGTGAAAGAGAAACTAATCAACAAAGAGCAGGCATTGCTTCGCATCAAGCCGGATGCCCTGGAGCAGTTGTTGCACCCGCGTTTGGATGCATCACACAAAGCCACACCATTGGCTCAGGGATTGCCGGCCTCGCCAGGTGCTGCCTCGGGTCATGTGGTATTTGATGCCGACCGGGCTGAATTATTGGGCCGTCAGGGTGAGAAGGTAATTCTGGTGCGCGAAGAGACCAAGCCAGAGGATATTCATGGATTCTTTGCTTCGCAGGGTATTCTCACCAGCCGGGGTGGCAAGACGTCGCATGCGGCGGTGGTAGCGCGGGGCATGGGTAAGCCATGTGTGGCAGGTGCTGAAGGTATTAAAGTTGATGTTAAGCTTCGTCAGGCCGAGATTGGCGACAAGGTGTTGCATGAAGGCGACTACATCACGATCGATGGTGGAAGTGGTCATGTATACATGGGCATCATCCCGACCGTTGAACCCACATTCTCCGATGAGCTGAAGACACTGCTTTCCTGGGCCGATGAGGTAGCGAGGCTTCAGGTCATGGCCAATGCCGACACACCCACTGCTGCAAAGAAAGCGCTGAATTTTGGAGCCATGGGTATCGGGTTATGTCGCACAGAGCGGATGTTTAATGATGTGGACCGCTTACCAATCGTAGTAGAGATGATTCTCGCGGCAACCAAAGAAGATCGCGAATCGGCATTGAACCGGCTGAAAGACATCCAGCGCCAGGATTTCAAAGAGATATTTACCGTCATGAAAGGCAAACCAGTAACGGTTCGCCTGTTGGGTCCGCCAATCCATGAGTTTCTTCCTACGGAAGATGTTTTGAAGGATGACCTGGAGAACCTAAAGCAGTTGAAAGGCACAGTGGCGGGAGTGACGAACTTGTTTAGCAGCCTGCGGTTGCTCAATGCTGATCTGAAGATGGCGGACAAGTCACCCGATCCGTTTACCATGGCTGGTGTTGAGTTGGTTGAGAAAGCCATTGAGAAGAAGGGTCAGATGTTGAAGAAAGTGCGTGAGCTGCATGAGGTAAATCCCATGTTGGGTCACCGGGGTGTCCGGCTCGGATTGAGTTTCCCTGAGATTTATCAAATGCAGATTCGCGCAATTCTGGAAGCAGCCGCCGATTGTCAGGCAGCCAACGTTGATGCACATCCGGAAATCATGGTGCCGCAGGTCTGTACAGCAGAAGAGTTGGAACAAGTAAAGGTATTTGTAAAAGCAATTCAGGCTGCCATTGAAAAAGAACGAGGCTTTGAGTTACGCTTCAAATTCGGATCCATGATAGAGGTGGTGCGTGCCTGCCTGCAGGGAAGTGAACTGGCTGAAGTGGCCGACTTTTTCTCGTTTGGTACGAATGACCTTACCCAGGCTACATTCTCCTTCTCCCGGGAGGATGCAGAGAATAAATTCCTGCCGTTCTACATTACCAACGGACTGTTAAAGAACAATCCGTTTGAGGTGTTGGACCGTAAAGCCATGGGTAAGCTGATGTGGCTGGCCGTGGAGGATGGTCGTCGCAAAAACCCGAACCTGAAAGTGGGTATTTGCGGTGAGCATGGTGGACATCCGGAGTCCATTGCCTTCTGCCATGAAATTGGATTGAACTATGTTTCGTGTTCCGGACCGCGTGTACCGGTTGCCCGCATGGCGGCAGCGCATGCAAAACTGCAGGAGCCGAAGTAGTTAAAAGGAAGTTTGGTTTTAAAGAGCAGGCTGGGAAAGCCTGCTCTTTTTCTTGGTATAGGATTAATCGTTGCGTTTCACGCTCACCTTCGAGCTTAACGCCTTGGTAACGCGGTACAGGAACTCCTGACCTTCATAATACGACTTAATCCCAATTCGCTCATCCTTGCCATGTGCCCGCACATCTGTAATATCTCCGAATATGCCAGATACCCCATAGGTCGGAATTCCATCTTTACGGAGGTAGGCACCATCCGTTGCGCCGGTTGACATGGTGGGGACTACAGGCACCCCGGGCCACATCTCCTGGGTAATCTTTTCAATGGGTCCGAATACATCGGCATTGAGCGGAGACGGCGGACTTGGCTTTGCCGGCTTCATGGCGGTAACACTGATGGTATTGTCGGCGAATACATCAACCAACATTTGGCGGATTTTCTCTGGATCTTCCCCCGGAAGGATGCGGCAGTTAACCACGGCGGTTGCCGTTTGTGGCAATGCATTTTCTGCATGTCCGCCATTGATCATCGTAGCCACGCAAGTGGTTCGAAGCATTGCGTTATAGTTGGGGAACACTGACAGACGCGCCACCACATCGTTAGCAGGAGGCGTTTGGAGAATGCCTTTCATGTCTTCAGCCAGCTGACCGCTTTCAATTTTAGCGGAACGTTCAAAGAATACGCGTGTGCCTTCATTGAGGTTAATGGGGAAATCATATTTGCCCAGGTTACTGAGTGCATTGGAGATCCGGTAGATGGCATTGTCTTTACGGGGTTGAGAGCTGTGGCCTCCCCGGTTCTTGACCTCCAGCTTAAAACTTTGAAATACCTTTTCACTCAGTTGCACGTTGTTGCTTACTTTTTTGCCGTCCATCTCAGCGCCGCCACCACCTTCATTGAGTGCGTATTCAGCATCAATCAAATCGCGGTGATTTTTCAATAGCCAGTCTACACCGTTGTAGTCACCGCCTTCTTCATCAGCGGTGAGGGCCAAAATGATATCGCGGTCGGGTACGAATTTCTCCACTTTCATCCTTATCATGTTGGCAACAAAAATGGCCGCCATGGCTTTGTCATCGCGGGAGCCACGGGCATAGTAATATCCGTCGATTTCCTCAAACTTAAACGGGTCGGTGGTCCAGTCACCACGCAAGGCTTCCACCACATCGAGGTGTGCCAGGAGGAGAAGTGGTTTGCGTTTGCCGGTGCCACGCAGTCTGGCGACAAGGTTGCCCTTGCGCGGATTGGGTCCACCCACGAATATGTCTTGTTCAGGGATTCCGGCTGCACGCAATCGCGCGGCCATGGCTTCGGCAGCCAGCGTACAGTTTCCGATAGAGTTCGTGGTGTTGATTTCAATCAACTCTTTGAAGATATCCCGGCTGAGGGCCTGGTTGGGTTGCGCTACAACGCTGGCAGAGATGATCCATGCCGACAAGGTCAGCGCGAGTGTGAAGAGTTTCTTCATTGTCTGTTAGTTTAATTCTACCAGGGCGCGATCCAGGAAAGTGCCGTTGGATGATTTGAGTTTGAATGCACTACCGCCGTTGGGTTGGATCAGGGCTTCATAGAGTTCAGTTTTGCCGTTGTTACTCACTTCGACAAACACAGAATACACCCCGGTAGCTTTGGTTTTTGAGTTTACCAGGAAGCTCTCGAATGGCGTTGCATTGGCAAAATTGCTGGCAGGTGATTTCGCTTTGGCACTCCAGGCTGGAAGGAGCTTAGGGTCGAGGTCATTGAATTCAATCTCACCTTCTGCGATGGCTTCCCGGATATCTTCTTCTTCAGGTGTGGCTACCTTGGCGGGAACAAAGATGTTTTCCACAAACTGATGGGTGGAATCTTCAACCCAGGCCGCTACCACTGGTAAGTCAACGGCCCTGTTCTTTTGAAGGATAATCGTTATTGGAGCGCCACCTGAGTCTTCGTTGGTAGATATGATCTCGAATTGAATCCGCCGGGCTCGCTCTCCGCGTTCTCCGCGAAAGAGGGCCTTGCCAGCTTCAGAGATCGGCTCAAAGGGAGGAAGCATGAATCCGGCACCCAGAAGAAAGACCACGCATCCAACAAGCGACACGGTGAATTCAGTCTTGATTTTACCTGTTCGGGCATCGCGCAAGTAACCGGTGATGGAACCCCAGTTGTTCATGATGTGGAAAATGGCAAAGCCGAGAAAAGTCAGTCCAAAGATCACGTGAATAGTTTCCACCGGCTTTGGTTTTTTTCCGATGTACAACAACAGTCCGGAAATACCGAGGCTAAGGAAGGCAAGGGCCACGGAAAGGCTTACAAAATTCTTCTTTTTCATAATCGTAATGCTTCAGCAGGTAATGTATGAGACACTTGAAACAGGGATCGCAATTTGACGATTTGACATCGAATTTCCACGTGAATTATGTGGACGGATTTAATAAATCCCGGTGAATAAATCGTTACGACAAAGACGTTCAGGTCGAAAATTGAGCCGATTAAATGCGCGTTTGCCTTACCTGAGTCAGCTAACCTTTTTCTCTTAAAACCGTACTTTTGCATTGTAATGTCTGTTTCCTTTCAATCCATCTTCAAGAGCCGCGTTTTGCTGCACATTGCGGGATGGAGTATTCTGTTTGCAGCACCCTTGCTGTTGTCTCCTCCCCGGGAATTCAATGCCATCCTCAATGACTCAGCAAACTTGCAGTCCTTGTTGATGCGCAATGTCTTGCTGATGTTTCTTTTTTATTTCAACCTCCTTTACCTAACGCCTGTTGTCCTGAAAAAGAATGGCGTTGCGGTTTTTATTCTTCTGCTGATGGCCGGGGTGGTGGCGGTAAGTCTTGTCAACTGGCAATTGCATCATTGGCTTGCCGAGCCCCTGGGGCCCGATCCCCGCCGGTTTCCACTGGGGCCAAGAGGTATGCCCGCCGGGCCTCCCCCCATGATGATGACGGGGCCCTTGTTTACGAGTTTCCTGATTACGACCATGATCGCGAGCATCAGTACGAGTATTGTGCTGTGGAATGACTGGGTAAAAGTACAGAGTGAGGAGCGGGAGCGGGCGTTTCAGAAGGTTGCCTCGGAGTTGGCAGTATTGAAACTGCAAATCAGTCCTCATTTTCTGTTTAACACCCTCAACAACATCCGGTGGCTGGTCCGTTCGCGATCGGATAATGCCGAAGAAGCCGTGGTGAAGTTGTCGGGTATGCTGCGATACATACTTTACCAAACGGAGCAGGATACGATCTTGTTGGGCAAGGAAATTGAGAACCTGAAAGACTATATCGCCTTACAAAAGATGCGGCTTACCGGCCAGGAAAATCTGTCGGTATCGTTCGTCGGGGATTCCGGCAACCACAGCATTGTGCCGCTGTTGTTCATTCCGCTGGTTGAAAATGTTTTCAAATACGGTGACTTCAGCGGATCGTTCAGAAACTATATTCAACTAATCATCGATCAGGATCAGCTGTTATTTATTACTGAAAATCTGGTTCTTCACGGCCAACCCGATGAAGAACGCAGGGGTGTCGGGATCGGCCTGGCCAATATTCGCAAGCGACTGGAGTTGCACTATCCGGACCGTCACCGACTTGAACACACCGAACGGGATGGTATCTTTAAAGTTGAGCTACAATTATTCCTTCGCTGATTCGTTTCTACCTGCATGGAAAATCTGCCCTTGCTTCGTTGTCTCGCCGTAGATGATGAGCCGTTCGCGCTTCAATTGATCCGCGACGACCTCAAACGACTGCCCGGCGTAGAGTTGGTCGGGGCAGTGTCATCCGCCCAGGAAGCAGAGGCGGTGCTACGTTCCAGGGAAGTGGACTTGATGTTTCTGGATATCCAGATGCCGGGTATCACCGGGATGCAGTTCCTGCGGTCTCTGACGAGTCCACCCCTGGTCATTCTCACCACCGCCTTTGAGCAATTTGCTGTGGAAAGCTATGAACTCAATGTGGTGGACTATCTGGTGAAGCCAATACCCTTTGAGCGCTTTGAGAAAGCGGTGCAAAAAGCAAGGGAGCGTATGCCTGGCACCTTGTCGACGGAGGAATCAAAGTCATCCTTTTTCTTCGTGCGGTCTGAGTACAAAGAGATTCGGATATTGTTCAACGAGATTCAGTACATCGAAGGCCTGAAGGACTATGTCAAGATATTTCTTGTTTCTCAACCAAGGCCGGTCCTCACGCGCATGAACCTCAAGGCCATTGAACAGAAGTTGCCAGTCCATCAGTTCTGCAGGATTCACAACAGTTTCATTGTTCCCCTTGCCCGAATCACCGCTGTTCAGCGCAGCCAGGTATTTTTGGGGACCACTCCGATTCCTGTGGGAGACAAGTTTTCTGCTGAATTCAGGCGCAAATACGGCTCAGAAGCCTGATTATCTACAATTCCGGACCATCCATCGACACATCCTTTAAGGGTCAACATTTTCGGTCGACTTGCTGCGTGATGCTAGTAATTCAACCAAATAATAGTCCCTCTTATGAAAACAACAAGGATTAGCATGGTGTTCGCCGTTGTCATGGTTCTTATCTGGACCAGTTGCAGCACGAACACTGAAATGTCAACACCCGGCAGCAGTTCGTCATTGACGGCCGTTGCACAGACCTCCGGTCAATTGGCCAGTGGCACCAGCTTTAGCATTAGTGGCAGCACTTCTTCGGGTTCAACATCTGGAAATTCCGGTATGATGGGCGGACCTGGTGGCGGGCCCCATGGTCGCGGTGAAGGCCCAGGTCTTCTC